>NZ_NUQC01000066.1:0-50069 GCF_002585125.1 Bacillus sp. AFS029533
TGGGCCTGTCGCTCCTGGTGTTCCTGGTGTTCCTGGTGTTCCCGCTGGGCCTGTTGCTCCTTGTGGACCTGGTGACCCTTGTGGACCTGCTGGACCTGTTGCTCCTGGAACTCCAGCTGGACCTGCTGAGCCTGTTGCTCCTGCTGGACCTGGGATTCCTTGTGGACCTGTTGCTCCCGCTGCTCCTGGTGTTCCTGCTGGGCCTGCTGGGCCTCCTGAAGGACCTGTAACTCCCGCTGGACCTGTTGCTCCTGTTGCTCCTGCAGTACCCGGAGTTCCTGCTGGTCCCATTGGCCCCATTGGACCCATTGGACCCATTGGACCAATTGGACCTCTTGGACCTCTGTCTCCATCTTCCCCTTCTTTTCCTCGTTTACCTCTTTCTCCACGAGGACCTTGTTGACCTTCAGGACCGCGTGGACCTGTAGCTCCTGTTGGACCTGTTGGACCCATTACTGGTCTTGGAAGGAATGAAGAAATTTGTTGTAATAACTCTGATTGTTCTGTGCTTTGTGTAGTATCTGATTGATTTGGTTCTTCTGATGGTTGTTGTGGTAGTGGTGGAATTGGTGGTAGTGGCAAAAAAATACACCTCTCAAAAAAATTTTAATTGTACAATTTATAGTATAAAAAAAGGACAAATTGGTTCATTATTATCAAAAAAATGAGTCAAAAAACATGTACAAATTCATTATTATTTTAATATAATAATTCTAACCTTAAATACTTTTTTATTCATATTGGTTAAAAATAGGAAATCCAGGTATACCTACAGCACAAAAAAACCAAATTCTAAAAAAAGAATTTGGTTTTTTTTACATTAATTATATCAATTATTTACCCACGTAATTGAGCATTATGTGTTTCTTCTACAGCTTTTAAAACTTTTGAATGAGCTTTAGTTACTTCTTCATCTGTTAAAGTGCGTTCTGGATCGAAATATGTTAATGAGAAGGCAACTGATTTTTTACCAGCTTCCATCTTATCACCTTCGTATAAATCAAAGATTGTAGCATCCTTTAGAAGTCTTCCACCAGTTGAACGAATTGTAGATAAAATATCACCAGCAAATACTTTTGATTCAACTACTAATGCCATATCTCGGTTCATTGATGGGAAACGAGGAATTGCATTATATAAAATATCATCAAATTCAGTATTTAATAACTTTTCAAGAGATAATTGGAATACATATGTTTCTTTAAGATCCCACTCTTTTTGAGTAACAGGGTGAACTTGACCGATAAAACCAATTTCTTCTCCGTTTAATAAGATACTTGCTGTACGTCCTGGATGTAATTCTTCTTTTTTAGAAGCAAGATAAGTTATTTTATTTGATAAACCTAATTCATTAAATAAACCGTCTAAAATACCTTTTACAACATAGAAATCCACAGCTTTTTTCTCGCCTTGCCAAGCATGTTGCAACCATAAACCAGTTAATGCTCCTGCTAAATATTCTTCTTCATGAGGAAGATCGTTCTTTTCCTTTGTTAAGAATACAGAGCCTGTTTCGAATAGTTGAACATTTTCTTCTTTACGTGCAACATTATAGGAAATAGCATCTAATAAATGTGGTACTAAACTGAAACGTAGCTCACTGCGTTCTTCACTCATAGGTAATGCTAAACGTACAGGTTCTGCATCTACTGTTTCTAGTGCAAAGCGTTTTACTTTATTATTGCTAGTTAGAGAGTAAGTTACAGCCTCGTAAAGACCTGCATGCTGTAAATACTGACGAATTTTTCTACGTTTTGCTTGATAAGGTGTTAATTGTCCACGACTAGCAACACCTGTTGGTAAAGTAGCAGGAATATGATCATAGCCATATAGTCTTCCTACTTCTTCAACTAAATCTTCTTCTATTGAGATATCTCCACGACGACTTGGTACAGTAACTGTAAATACTTCACCATTTCCAGTAGCATCTAATCTTAAGCGACGGAAAATATCTTTTACTGTCTCAGCATCAATTGATGTACCAAGTACACCATTAATCTTACTTACAGAAACTGATACTTTTTTAGCAGCTTCAACTAAATTGTCGGCAATTACAGTACCTTCTTCAATAGTTCCACCAGCTAGTTCAGCCATTAACTGAGCAGCACGTTCAGAAGCAGGCAATGTACGAGAAGCATCAATACCTTTTTCAAAACGAGCACTTGAATCACTACGTAAGCCTAGGTCTTTTGAAGTTTGGCGAACACTTTGACCTCTGAAAACAGCTGATTCAATTAAAACGTCTACAGTATCCACATCAACTTCAGTACTTTGACCACCCATTACACCTGCAACTGCTACAGCTTCTTTCTCAGTTGCGATTACTAAATTATGTGGCTGTAATGTACGCTCTTCACCATCAAGTGTAACGATCTTTTCGTTTTCTTTCGCATGACGAACGATAATTTGATTACTATTTAATTTATTAAAATCAAACGCATGTAAAGGTTGACCATATTCAATTAAAATATAGTTCGTAATATCAACCACATTATTAATCGGACGAATACCAGCACTCATTAAACGAGCTTGCATCCATAATGGAGAAGGACCAATTTTTACACCTTTAACTAATTTAGCACTATAATATGGTGCATCTTCTTTTGATTCTATTGAAACTGAAACATAATCAGCAGTTGATGCTGATTGTGCGCTAATCGCTGGAAGTTTCACATCACGATCTAAAATTGCAGCTACCTCATAGGCAACACCAATCATATTTAAGCAATCAGCACGGTTTGGTGTTAAACCAAGTTCTAATACTGCATCATCACGATATAATACGTCTAATGCGTCTGCTCCTACTTCTGCATCACTTGGTAAAACAAAAATGCCATTTGAGAATTCTTTTGCAACTACTTTGCCTTCAATTCCTAACTCTTGAAGAGAGCAAATCATTCCTTCAGAAACTTCTCCACGTAATTTTGCTTTTTTAATTTTGAAATTCCCCGGTAAAACAGCGCCTACCTTTGCTACGATTACTTTTTGACCTTTAGCAACATTTGGTGCGCCACAAATAATTTGTACTGGTTGTTCTTCTCCAACATCAACAGTACATTTTGATAATTTATCTGCCTCTGGATGTTGTTCACGTTCCATTACATAACCAACAACTACATTTTTAATTCCTTCTGAAAGATGATTAACACCTTCAACTTCAATACCTGCTTTTGTTATTAATTTTGCAAGCTCGTCTGGTGTTACACCACTTAAATCAACGTATTCTTGTAACCATTTTGTTGATACAAACATCTTTTGTCCCCTCCTACCTTACATTTGTTGGAATTGCTTTAAGAATCTTATATCGTTCGTATAGAAATGACGAATATCATCAATACCATATTTTAATAATGCAATACGTTCTGGACCCATACCGAAAGCAAATCCTTGAACTTCTTTTGGATTATATCCTGCCATCTCAAGTACGTTCGGATGAACCATTCCCGCACCTAAAATTTCAATCCATCCAGTGTGCTTACACATGTTACAGCCTTTCCCTCCACATTTCATACAAGAAATATCCATTTCTACTGAAGGCTCAGTGAACGGGAAGAAGCTTGGGCGTAAGCGAATTTCACGATCTTCACCAAACATTTTTTTCGCAAAAAGCTGTAAAGTACCTTTTAAGTCACTCATTGAAATGTTTTCACCAATTACAAGTCCTTCTATTTGCATAAATTGGTGAGAATGAGTAGCATCATCGTCATCACGGCGATAAACTTTTCCAGGACAAATTATTTTAATTGGTCCTTTTTCCACGTTTGCTTCCATTGTTCTAGCTTGAACAGGTGAAGTATGCGTTCTCATTAATGTTTCTTCAGAAATATAGAATGAATCCTGCATATCACGAGCTGGATGACCTTTTGGTAAATTTAATGCTTCGAAATTATAATAGTCCTTTTCTACTTCTGGACCTTCTGCGATCTCATATCCCATTCCAATAAATAAATCTTCAATTTCTTGAATAACCGCTCTTAATGGATGAGCTCCACCTGCATGAACTGGTCTTCCTGGAAGTGTTACGTCAATTGATTCGCTTTCTAATTTTTCATTAATTGCATTTTGTTCTAATACAACTTGCTTTGCTTCAAGTTTTTCTTGGATTGCCGCACGTACTTCATTAGCAACAGCCCCCATTTTTGGGCGCTCTTCAGGAGATAAATCCTTCATTGCTTTCATTGCCTCAGTAATCGGACCTTTTTTTCCTAGATAGGCAATTCTTATTTCATTTAATGCTTTTAAATCTGTTGCTTCTTCTATTTGCTTAATCGCTTCTGCTTGTAAAGAAACTAAACGCTCTTGCATGAATAATCCTCCTATTCAAATTCATAAATTTAAACATAAAAAAACCTCGCTCCCAAAAAAGGGACGAGGATTGATCGCGGTACCACCCTAATTAACAGTTATTATGTTACAGAAACTAACTGCTCACTTCATTCATATAACGATCTACTTAGATAGACCGAGTCGCCTTTACATTCAAAAATGGTCCCGGCGCTAGCTCAAGAGGTGAATTCAATTTGGTCTACTATAAAAGTGCTTACAGTCTACGGCACCTTTTCCCTAAATAGAGATTCAAATTTACTATTCTCTGTCAAAGCTTTTTATGTATTAAATTTTCTTAATTAATTATATTGATTTTTTACAATTAATGCAACTGCTCAACAGAATTATTTACTAAATGATTTGAATCATTTTTACTGACCTAGAAAGCTCGAATGAGCCTTCTATATTTTTTCACAGGCTATACATTAGGATCCCTGCTGCAATACCAACGTTTAATGATTCCGCTTTACCATAAATCGGTATATATAGATTTTCATCAGTTAATGAAAGTAATGTTGAATTCACACCTTTTCCTTCATTTCCTACAATAATGGCAAAACGATTTGTAACATTTACTTCATTAAATGGTTTTGCATTTTGAAGAGAAGTTCCGTAAACAGTTATTCCTTTATCTTTCAAATTAGAAACTGCTTCAACTAAATCACCACGTAATATTGGTAAATGGAATAATGATCCTTGGGTGGATCGAATTGTTTTAGCATTATATAGGTCACTTGTACCTGAACCTAAAATAACCCCATCAAAACCAGCAGCATCCGCTGTTCGAATCATTGTTCCAACATTCCCCGGATCTTGAACCTCATCAATTAGTAATAACTTTGACACTTTCTCAAAATCAATTCTTACAAAAGAAAATTCAATAATTGCATAAATACCTTGAGATGTTTCCGTTTCGCTTAATTCTTTGCAAACCTCTTTAGATATATACGTAATGTCAAATGACCCTGATGAAAAATTAGAAGGTAAGTCAATCTCTTCACTAATTAATAAATGAAGAATCGGTGCATCATGCTTAATTGCCTCCTCGACTAAATGAAAACCTTCTACGATATATTGTTTAGCTTTATCTCTTCCTTTTTTTGTATGTAGCTTTTTCCAAGCCTTAACAGAATTATTTTGTATGGAATCAATTTGTTTCATAAGTTTCCTTTACCTTTCATCGTATCTCATATGAGTTTATCATACATAAAATCGTTTCCGTTTACAAATACTACATAAAGCTTAATATGAAAGGAGAATCCAAATGAATTTTAATATTCGCGGAGCAGTTCTTCACAATATTTCAGGTAATAAAAGTGATCAATTAGAAGCAACAATTGTAGATGCTATTCAAAGTGGCGAGGAAAAAGTATTGCCAGGTTTAGGTGTACTTCTCGAAGTTTTTTGGAATCACGCGTCAGAAAATCAAAAGCATGAACTACTTACAGTTTTAGAAAATGGAGTAAGTCAGTAATCTAATCTGTTATAAACATAGAAAAGGACTAACGAAAGTTTTTAACTTTTCGTTAGTCCTTTTATTTTTGCTATTTTGTTTTACCTTTTAAATCATCGATTGAATTGATCTTCATATATTTTGGGACGACTAAGCCTAATTTTGTCCCTTTTAAATTCGGCCCAAGATCAACCAATTGTTTTTTGTACTCATTCATGTAATCTTGATGAGTTGTCGGAAGCCAAGCTGCGACCATTGCATCAGCACTTCCATCTGAGATACCAGCAAACATCGGTCCTGCCTCGACTTGTTTTAATGTAACGTCATATCCTTGATTCTCAAGTACTTTTCCAATCACATTTGTACTGGCAACTTCAGATTCCCATGAAACATAAACGAGACTAATTTTTTCGCCATTTCCTTTTGAAGCATCTTTCGTCCAATTATTTACTTGATCTTGATGCTTTTTAATCCATTTCGCCGCTGCATTTTCAGGTTTTGCACCGTCTTGAATATTACTCATCACTTCTTCCATATCAGATGGTTTCCATGAAAAGTTATCTAAAATCTTGTACGCACCAGGAGCATCTTCTTTTAATCCTTTTCTAACCACTGTATGAATTTCTTCATCCTTACCAAATGACCCTTTTGGATCTTCTAAATACTTTAATTTATATTTTGAAAACATCCAGTGTGGTGTCCATCCTGTAACGATTATAGGTTCCTTATTTTCATACGCTTTTTTCAATTCAGCAGTCATTGCTGCTGAAGATCCTTCTTTTAGAGTCCAATCCTTTAAATCATAATCCTTCATCGCTTTTTCAGTTGCTTTCATTAACCCAGCTCCTGGATCAATTCCGGTAATCTCAAAATTAACCTGAGAACCTATTTTATTTGAAGCTGTTTTTTGATCCTTGCCACCTGCAAAGGCAACTGATATGGCCGAAATACAAAAGATTAATAAAGTAAATCCATAAACATATTTTTTAGCAAATTTTTTCCCATAAGCAGGTTGACGAAGGTTTTGTGAAATTCGATCAAGAATAATTGCCACGATAACAATTGATATACCTGCCTCAAAGCCCTCACCTACTTTAATCTGAGTTACAGCACGGTAAACCTCTGCCCCTAATCCTGGAGCTCCTACTAGTGATGAAATAACTACCATCGATAATGCAAGCATAATACTTTGATTTATACCAGCTAAAATTGTAGGTGCTGCTAAAGGTAGCTGTACTTTAAAGAGTCTTTGCCACGTTGTTGATCCAAAAGCATTAGATGCCTCTATTAAATCACTTGGAACCTCTCGAATACCTAAATTCGTTAATCGAATTGTTGGTGGAATTGCAAAAATGACAGAAGCTAAAATACCAGGAACTACACCAATTCCGAAAAAGAGAATTGCTGGAATTAAATAGACAAATGCTGGCATTGTTTGCATAAAGTCTAGTATTGGTGTAATCACTTGTTTTACTCGATCGTTTTGCGACGTCCAAATCCCTAAAGGAATTCCAATTACAACCGTAATAACGATTGATGATAAGATCAATGCTAACGATTCAACTGTAGCATCCCAAAGTCCAAGATTATCGATTAATAACAAGCCAAGTAATGTAAACAGACCAACTGTCCACCTACTTGTATAAAAAGCAAGTAATGAAATTAATATTATTAGAATAATAGATGGGCCAAGTCCTAAAACTTTAACAAGGTTATTTAAAAGGGTTTCTGTGATGTTGGTTATTGCGCCAAATAGAGGATGGAACGTTTTAATAATTAGATCGACAATTTTATCAATCCATTCTGCTAACGGAATTTTTGGAATACCCATATATTTAACCTCCCTTTATATTTAAATCGTCTGTTTTACCCGCTAATGCACCGATTACTGCTCCACGGATAATGACACCTTTTAATCGATCATTTTTATCTATAACTGCTAATGGTAGTACAGATGTTGCAAGTGCTCCAATTACATCCGTTAATAAAGTATCTTCATAAACAGACACAATTTCCTTCTGCATAGCTTCCTCTACCGATTTATTTTTAATAAGCGCATTTGAAGCATCATCAGCAGTAATGGCTCCAAGCAGCTTTTGTCTACGATCAACAACAAATATACTTGAATATCCTTGGTCTCGCATTACTTGTAAAGCTACACGTGGTCCACGGTCAGGCGTAATTCTTTCAGCACGCTTCTGCACATGAGCCGCCGTTAAAACTTTTGATAGGTCTACATCTTCTACAAATCGTTCAACATATTCATTGGCTGGATTTACCATGATCTCCTCAGGAGAACCAATTTGCATGATGTTACCATCTTTCATTAGAGCAATTCTATCTCCAATTCGAAGGGCCTCATCAAGGTCATGTGTTATAAATATAATCGTTTTTTTCATCGTCTCTTGCAGTTCTAATAATTCGTCCTGCATATCTTTACGAATTAATGGATCGAGCGCGCTAAATGCTTCATCCATTAATAAAATATCCGTGTCACTTGTTAGTGCCCTTGCAAGGCCAACACGTTGTTGCATACCACCACTTAATTGTGATGGGAACTGATGCTCATATCCTTTTAAGCCTACAATTTCTAATGACTTCAGAGCTTTTTCTGTTCTTTCTTCCTGTGAAATATTTTGTATTTCTAAACCATATTCTGTATTTTCAAGAATTGTCTTGTGTGGGAACAGAGCAAAATTTTGAAAAACCATACTAATTTTTTTACGACGAACATCTCTTAACTGCTGAGGATTCATTTTTACAATATCCTCATCATCGATTAAGATTTGTCCAGTAGTTGGTTCAATTAATCGATTGAGCATTCGAATCAAAGTCGATTTACCACTACCTGACAGTCCCATTACAACAAAAATTTCACCCGGGAATATTTCAAAGCTTGCATTATTTACCCCGATTGTTGAGTTTGTCTGCTCTAATATTTGCTTTTTTGAATAACCCTTTTCTAGTAACTTTATGGCGTTCTTAGGAGACTTACCGAAAACCTTTGTTACGTTTTTCACTTTAACTTTCGCTTTCATTAACTCACCTCAAAACTTTTTATTTATTTTGCTTCTCTATCTATGAAATAAGGATTCTCCCTATAAAAAAAATCAGCCAAGTACTATTTAAGTCTTGGCTCCTTAAAAACTCCATCTACAAAATTGGAGTCTAAATTTTATTTATTAGCTTTAAAAAATTCCGTAAGAAACCATTTTTCAAACTATATTTCCGAGTATCCTTATTTGAAAAGCGTGCATTCATGATAACAATAAGATATGACAAAACTATTTCAAACAAGTTATAGGAATAATACAATTTGTTTCAGTTCGATAACGTTAAAGAAGGAAAAAGTGGGAATATCAGGTTGGTTAGGTAAGTAGAAGAAGCAAAAAAACCCTTTATAAATAAGGTTTTTTCGGAGATATGAAAATTAACTTTATCAAGTAAGATTCATGAGGATGTAAAAAAGGCAGATGGTGTAATTTAGTTTCTCATAAGAGCTTCATAAGGTACTATAAAAAAAAATCCCTCAATAAATGAGGGATTGATTTTCTTAGTTATATGTTAAACGCTCCACTGTTTCGCGATCTAATCGTTTGATTACTTCTACGATTAATTTAACTGTATTTTCATAGTCATCACGATGAAGGATACCAGAATGAGAATGAATATATCTCGTTGGAATTGTGATTGCTAATGCTGGAACACCTTTCATAGTAATATGCATTGAACCAGCGTCAGTTCCTCCGCCAGGCATCGATTCGTATTGATATGGAATTCCAATTTCATCTGCTACATTTACTACAAATTCACGTAAATCTTTATGAGACACCATTGATGCATCATATAGAACGATTTGTGGGCCTTTGCCTAATTTACCTTGTGCTTCTCTTTCAGATACACCTGGCATGTCACCTGCAACACCGACATCTAATGCAAAACCTATATCTGGTTCAACTTTATATGTAGATGTTTTTGCACCACGAAGTCCTACTTCTTCTTGTACTGTTCCAACTCCAAATACAATATTTGGATGTGCTTGGCCTTGTAATTGTTCTAAAACGTCAATTGCAATAGCACAACCGATACGGTTATCCCATGCTTTTGCTAATAATAATTTTTCATTTTTCATCGTTTGGAATTCAAAATATGGAACAACTTGGTCTCCAGGACGAACGCCAAATTCTAATGCCTCTTCTTTACTTGAAGCACCGATATCAATAAACATATCCTTAATGTCTACTACTTTTCTTCTTGCTTCTGCACTCATAATATGAGGCGGTTTTGAACCAATAATACCTGTAATATTACCTTCTTTTGTTGAAATGGTAACACGCTGAGCAAGCATTACTTGTGCCCACCAGCCACCAATTGTTTGAAAACGTAAAAATCCTTTGTCATCAATTTGTGTAACCATAAATCCCACTTCATCAAGATGTCCAGCAACTTTAATTCTTGGACCATTTGGGTCTCCGGTTTTAACTGCTATTAAGCTTCCTAAATTATCAGTTACAACCTCATCAGCAAGTGGTGTAATATATTTTCTCATTACTTCACGTGGTTCATGTTCAAATCCAGCTACGCCGTTTGCATCTGTTAGTTCTTTTAACATTTGTAACTTTGCATCTAAAGTAGACAAACTCATCCATCCTTTTTTTAAATAAGATTATGTACATATAACATTATACAATTTGGGATTCCTTTTGACAAAATTTTTAGATAGTTCTTCAGCCCTCGTATTAAAACATATAAATTTTATATTAATTTTCTCCTAATTGTTTGTGGGGTATAATAATGAAGCTTATAAATAATTACTAGTTTTTTTAAAATTAACCATCTGGAGATTAATATGATAACAACTTCCGCTTTATATAAAGAAGCATTTTCCTTTATATCACAATGCTATAAGGAACTCGATAAATCCGATCAAATAGAAAAACGATTAAAAAGTATCGAAGCTGAAATTCGAGATACTGGTTTTTACACTCATACTTATGAGGAATTAGAGCACGGCGCGAAAATGGCGTGGCGCAATAGCAACCGCTGTATCGGTAGACTATTTTGGGATAAGCTTCATGTTTTAGATGCTCGCCATATTAACGATGATAAAAGTATAGAGCACGAAATATTACATCATATAAGCTATGCAACAAATTCAGGTAAGATTCTACCTACAATTACAATTTTCAAACCAAATCTAGGAACAAATAACACTCTTAAAATCCATAATCACCAGCTGATACGCTATGCTGGCTACGAAACAGAAAATGGAATAATTGGAGACCCAAAATCGATTGAATTTACAGAGGCATGTGAGAGTCTTGGTTGGAAAGGAAATGGTACTAACTTCGATATTTTGCCCATTGTTTATTCCTTAGACAATCATGAACCAAACTATTTTACGATCCCAAATGAATTTGTACTCGAAGTACCTATCGAACATCCTGAATATGATTTTTCCCCTCTAAATACTAAATGGTATGCTGTTCCGATGATATCAGATATGATTTTAGAGATTGGTGGTATATCTTATAGTGCTGCCCCATTTAATGGATGGTATATGGGAACGGAAATCGGTGCTCGAAATCTTGCTGATGAATTTCGTTTCAATCTATTGCCGAAAGTAGCAAAAATTATCGGCCAAGATACAAATAGAAACAGTACACTTTGGAAAGATCGTGCATTAGTTGAATTAAATATTGCCGTTTTATATTCATATAAAAAAAATGGTGTTAGTATTGTTGATCATCATTCTGCCGCACAGCAATTTCTCCAATTTGAAAAACAAGAAGAATCATGTGGCCGTGAATTAACGGGTAATTGGAAGTGGTTAATTCCGCCTATGTCGCCTGCTTCAACCCATGTTTTTCATAAACGATACGATGATACAATTGTTAAGCCAAATTTCTTTCCAAGATAATCATTATAGTTATAACCTTAATGAACTACACATTTGTAGTTAATTCATTAAGGTTTTTTCTATTATTTGATACAATATTAAGTATCAACATAATTTTCTAAAAATTAAAGGAGTAATTCAAAATGATTTTATATCAAAATGACAATATTACTGTATTTCAAAGTGCATTATTTCAAACAAATTCAACCGTTGTAGCAACCGACGATTGTATCATTATTGTTGATCCAACTTGGTTACCGCATGAAATCAATGAAATAAAGGAATTTGTTGAATCAATTAAAAATGAACGACCAATTTATTTATACTTTACACATGGAGATTTTGATCACATTATAGGTTATTATGCATTTCCTAACGCTAAAACGATTGGTAGTGAAAATTTACATAACCATCCTGAAAAAGAGATTAAACTATCAAAAATCCGTCAATTTTACAATGATAATTATATTAATTATGCTCAGCCAATACAATTTCCAAAAATTGATTTAATTATTAGTGAAGATGGCCAGGAAATTAAAATCGGACAAACAACATTAAGATTTTATCATTCTCCTGGACATACTAAAGATGGTTTATTCCTTTATATTGAAAATTTAGGTATATGGGTTACAGGGGATTATTTATCTGATTTTGAACTTCCGATTGTATTTGATAGTGTAAAAAGTTACTACAATACATTAGATAAGGCAGAAGAACTAATTAGTAAGTTTGAATTCTCATTGTTAGTTCCAGGCCACGGTCAAGTTTCATCAAATATAGAAGAGATTGCTACTCGAATTGAGCTAGGTAGAAGTTACTTAAAAAGACTTCAAAAAGCTGTACAGAATAATAATGAGACAGAAATAAATTCGTTAGAAAAAGAGTTTTCATTTCCATCTGGTTTCACAAAATATTGTCATGAATCAAACGTTACTAACATGAAAAAAGAATTTAGTTTCGTTTAAAAAATTATTAAAATAAAGAAAACTTGCCTATTGGCAAGCCTAAAGGCGAAGACAGAGGTTTAGTTGCACTTATACTTTATTCCTAAAATTGGATACCACGTCGAATTAACTTCCTCGTTGCCAATTTATCCTTTAAAGTGAAAAAAATCCTTAACAAATGTTAAGGATTTTTTAAACGAATTATTTTAAGTTAGCTTTTGCAGCGTTTGCTAATTCAGCAAATGCTTTTTCGTCAGCAACAGCTAGGTCAGCTAACATTTTACGGTTAACTTCGATACCTGCTAATTTTAATCCGTGCATTAAACGGCTGTAAGAAAGTCCGTTCATACGAGCAGCCGCGTTGATACGAGTGATCCATAATTTACGGAAATCACGTTTCTTTTGACGACGGTCACGGTAAGCATACATTAATGATTTCATAACTTGTTGGTTTGCAACTTTGAATAATGTATGTTTAGAACCGTAATAACCTTTTGCTAATTTAATAACCTTTTTACGACGAGCGCGTGTAACTGTACCGCCTTTAACTCTTGGCATATTGTTTCCCTCCTAGATATCTATCTAATACGTTTATCGTTCTTATTTCATGTTTGTAAGCATAAAGCGGATACGTTTGAAATCGCCTTTGCTTACTAATGAAGCTTTACGTAATTTACGTTTTGCTTTTGTAGATTTGTTAGCGAATAAGTGGCTTGTGTAAGCACGACCACGTTTTAATTTACCTGATCCAGTCTTTTTAAAACGTTTTGCTGAACCACGGTGAGTTTTCATTTTAGGCATATCGTGTTTCCTCCTCAAATAAATTACTTTTCGTTTTTAGGTGCTAAGACTAAGAACATACTACGACCGTCCATTTTTGGATGTGACTCAACAGTTGCAACTTCTGCACAAGCAGTTGAGAAACGATCAAGTACTCGTTGTCCAATTTCCTTATGCGTAATAGCGCGTCCTTTGAAGCGAATAGACGCCTTAACTTTATCGCCTTTTTCTAAGAACTTAATTGCATTACGAAGTTTTGTGTTAAAGTCATGTTCATCAATTGTAGGACTTAAACGAACTTCTTTCATGCTAATAATTTTTTGGTTTTTACGGCTCTCTTTGTCTTTCTTTTGTTGCTCGAATCGGAATTTTCCGTAGTCCATAATACGACATACAGGTGGTTTTGCCGTTGGTGCTACCATCACTAGATCAAGATTAACATTCGAAGCTAACTCAAGAGCCTCTTGTTTTGTCTTGATTCCAAGTTGATCTCCGTTAGGACCAATTAATCGAACTTCACGAGCACGAATTCCATCGTTTACCATCATGTCTTTGCTAATAGTAAAACACCTCCAAGGTATTGTAAGAATGATCTTAATTTGTTTCGTTGAAGCAATCATAACCCAACAAAAAAGTGTGGGTATATAAATACACCCACACTGACAGTATCAAAGTAATTAATGATTCTGTTACCTGATAACAGCTTGTAGCGTCATCCAGGTGAGAAGCGGGTGCTTCTTCTTCAACAAATAAGTATTCTTTTCTTTCGTTACTATAACATAGCGACATGATGTTGTCAATATTCGTATGCTTTGTTCGCAACGAAATTTATTATATCAAAGAAACTTATTTATGACAATGCTTTTTTAAATTATAAATTTTCATTTCAATTTTTCCTGTGAAAACTCTTGTAATGTATGTATTAGGACTCTTTCTTGAAAGATATTTTGGAGTGTAATGATTAATGAAATATCGACTGATGAAGTGTATAAATGAATTCTTTTAGGTGCAATTGCTGTTAAGGGCAAAATTAATTCGTTATCAATATACTCTCTATTTTCCACTTGTTTGCCATATTCTTTTAATACATCTTTAGTAAGTGGTAAAAATAGATGATCATATACGCTAAATTTCCCGTCAAAAACTATATGCACATGTGGAATAAGCGCATCCGTTTTAAGTACCTGCTGTCTTAAACTCTCAATAAGATTCTGGTATTCGTTTTCTAATTTGTACTCATCTATTGCAATTTCACAAACATAAGCTAACTGCTTGTAATATTCCTTCAAACGAAAAGTAATAAATGAATCGAAGCTAAAATTTACTCCATCTTTTAAATACTCAGAAAGTGCATAAGAAACTAGATTCTTACTTCTACGAATTTTTTTCTGGTTTGGTATGCTTCTTCTAGTTCCTCTTAATAATGATTGTGCAATAGGTATGATTTGATTTTGCTCGTCTTCCTCATAGAAAAAAGATGTATGTAAAATGGATTGAATCCACTTATCTTCTTTTTGAAGTAAAATAAATTGTACTAGTGTCGGAACTAAAATACTTTTTATTAAATCTTCAGTGTTTTGAGGAAATGTGATTAAAATTGTATTGATTTTGTGTCTTCGTAAAATGTATGGTCTCGATTGCTTTTTTAAACGTTTTTGTAATCGTTCGTAGACATAAGCTGCGTCAATGGGTTCATTGAAAAAAATTTCAATCACCCTGTTCCCCCCTTTCTAGCACCACCTAGTCCTATATATATTAAAGAAATAATTAAAAAATGACGCAAAATCACTTAGTAATTTGTGATTTTACGCCATTTTTTGATTTTTTTATGAATGTCTTAAATTTGAACCAGAAATTTTAACTGGTTTGGCTAAAAACTTAACACGATCTACAATACGTGCTGCTTTAACCCTTTCTTCTTCTCCACGTTGAGAATATGTTAAGTGATGCTCTAATTGATTTAAATCAGCATTCGATGTAAAGAAGGTAGGCAATTTTTCTAGCATGCGGTATTGAAGTATTGTGCCTAATATTTCATCTCTTGCCCAACTAGACATTTGCTCTGCACCAATATCATCTAACATAAGAACTTCCACTTTTTTTACAGCTTCAATTTTCTCCTCTAATGTGCCATCACTAATAGAGCTTTTTAGTTCGCGTAAAAATTCTGGTAAATAAACGAGCATTGAAGTTATTTCTTCCTCTGCTAGTTCATTTGCTATAGCCCCAAGAATATACGTTTTTCCAACCCCAAATGGACCATGTAAATATAAACCTTGAGCCATTTTTCCTTTTTCATAGTTCATAATAAACTGTCTAGCAGCAGAAATTGCTTCAAAACGGCCAGGGTCTTCTAAAGACAAGTTTGACATAGATGCTTGAAGAACATCCTTTGGTAAGTACATGCATTTTATCAATGACTCATGTTTTTTGCGTTTATCATGTTTGACACCATTTGGACAACGATCATATTGAACATCAATACGTTTTCCTTGAATAATCAAATGAGGATGATAACCATGCACCATATTTTTACACTCATTAAAAGATGGGCAATCTTCACAATTTACACTTTGTCCAATATACTCATATAGCTTAACTAAGCTACTATCAATCATTTGATCCGTAATTTCATTTTTATGCTCAGCTAAAAATGAAATGATTTTTGGGTGACTACGGACTTCTTGTCGCATTTTTTGAAATGTGTCCTGGAATTGTTTATTTTTCATTAATGCACTAAATGCGTTTTGAATAGGTTCCATTAGCGTCCTCCCATTTAACGTTTCTTTTTATTTTTAAACATTTCTAGTTCTTTTTCTAATCGTTTTCGTTCTTCATCTATCGAAGAATCGTTTTGGTTATTGATTGTTGCCGGTGCAGTCTGTGATTCATTCGACTCACTCGATTGAAGCCAGTCAGGTACAATCTCAGTTCGAATTGTTTTATTTCGTCTATTACTTGAGCGAGTTTTTGCAGCAGTTGCACTTTGTTTAGTTTCTTCAAACTCTTTACGGGCAAGATCCATAGCTTGTTTAACTGTTGTTACACCTTTTCTCGCCCAATGACTTGCTATCTTAATTACGTAATTTCTAGAAAGTTTTTTATCTAAACGGATCATTACATAGTCAATTAACACATTTGCGACCCCAGGTAGAAGCTTTTGATCGATCATAATCTCTTCGATAATTTTCAAATCAGCTTCACTTGGTTCAGCTCCACCCGATATCTCCTTAAGGTACTGGCGAGGAGAAATTGTTTCGAAACAATGAATTAATTTTTCTTCTTGAGTTGATGGCTGCTCATTGATCATTTGTCTATGCTGAATCGGTTGAACCTTTTCCACAATAGTAGGCAGCGCTTCATGATGTTGGAATTGATACCAGTCTCTTGCTTCAAGTCGAAGCGTCTCAATATTGATTTTATTATCTTCATTTAATGAGCGCATAACAATCGTTTTCATTTGAATTGGATTTATTCCATATAAAAATGCAAGTTTTAAAATTGTTTCTTTTACTTCTGTAGTAAATGCTCTTTTTGGAACAAATGAATCTGAAAGTCCATCTAAAAATAGAGCATAGTCAAACTCTTCCATTTTGACAGATATTTTAATTGGCTGATTGTCTTGTAAAATTCTACGATCATTTGCCGTAGAAAGATCGTTACTTTGCTGAATTTCATTTAATTGCTCAACTGTAATTGCCTGGAATACCGAATCAAATGAACGTGAAATCTCACGAAACCCATCTTTCGAAAATGCCTGTCTACTAAAAAAGGTTTTGGTTCGTTGATATTGTGTTTTTCCAATTGTTTTAAACAGAAAAATATTTAGGATAGGGTCTTCGAAAAAAGAATGAGGATCTAGCGGAGATTGAAGCTCATACAGAAGCTTTTTTGTACTATTTTCAAATCCTTCATAAACTTTAAGTAAGCCGATTCCTTCAAGGATTAATCTTTGTTCATAAATTGATTTTAAATTACTTTTCATTCCAAGCATTAAAGAATGATGTGTTAAAGTATTAGGATTAAGGTCCGTTTGTTCACATTCACTCCAAAGCGTCATATATAAACTTAAAGCTTGACTACCAATTATTGGTTGATACAACATCGTCAATACTTGCCTATGAAAATTATGTAAATACCCAGCTGCCATTACAGTATAAGGATCCGCAGGTAGAACATCCATCCAGTGTTGCTTATCAATAGACATTCAAACATTCCTTTCTTGTATCAAAAGAGCGAAGTATTATTCGTCTTTACCTCGCTCTTTGTTAATTAAATCTTTTAATTCATCAATGAATACATTAATATCTTTAAATTGACGATAAACTGATGCAAATCGTACGTATGCAACTTCATCTACTTTAGATAAATGCTCCATGACCATTTCACCTAGAACTTCACTCGGAACTTCTGATGTGCCACTATTTTTCAGTTCTTTTTCAATGCTATGAATAATATCTTCTAGCTGAGATAAAGAGACAGGGCGTTTTTCACACGCTTTGATCAGACCCCTTAACATCTTATCTTTACTAAATTCTTCACGAGCTCCCTCTTTTTTTACAACTAAAATAGGATTATCTTCAACTCGCTCGAAAGTTGTAAAACGATGCTGACATTCTTCACATTCACGTCTTCTTCTAATTGAACGACCTTCATCTACTGGTCTACTATCAAGTACTCTTGTCCCATTAAAGTTACACGTTGGACATCTCATCGTTATAGTTCAACTCCAAACACTTAATTGTTTAAACGTATTATTATAACTCTATACTATAACAAATTCAAAATAAACTAAAGTTTATTTCATGCTGTCGAAAAAAGAAGTTGTCAATTAAATAAGAATGCCTTGTTGATTTTCACTACGAGATGCTCGCTTTCCATGGGGCATGAGCTGAGCCTCCTCGTTCCTGCGGGGTCTCACCCTTCCTGCATCTCCCATAGGAGTCGAACATCCCTTCGTTCCAATCAACTCTTCAAATATAAAAATTAATCTTTAGATCATTAGAATAATGATCATTTTAAATAATTGTCTTTTATTGACTAAAAAATGTACCCAAAATTCAAATTCTACTTATACAAATTTATAAAATATGGTAAACCCCTTTATGACATTGCTCTTTAGCTGAAATAATTTTTTCTTAGCGAAATCATTATTAAGTCAATTAAAAACATAAAAAACATTTTTTAATCAACGAGTTTCAGAGCCTCTTGTAAAAACTTAAACTTAATGTTCATACTTTTCATATTGACTCTAATATATTTCAACACTCTTGATAAATTAAAGTTTTTTCAACGAGTTGGAAATTATCAATAAAAAATTAATATTATGTTGATGTTAAACAATTTTAATAATAAGCCGTTCAAAACTTCTTTATTTTAATTTAATGAAAATATTTTTTTACTATGTAAAGATTATTGAAAACAAGTTTGTTTAGATAATCTGATTTTAGCTCCAAAATTTAGCCTAAATGCAGCATTATACCAAACTCTTTAAATCAATTTAACAAAACAAAAAAGAGAGATGAAAAATCACCTCTCTCAATTCTTTTTAGTTACCATTTACAATTTTTACATTATCAACTTGAATGGGACCCATTCCTCTTGGTAACTCAACGTTTTCGCGAGTATCAGCTTCTAAAGCTTCAGCGATAAAGTTTGCAGCTACATTCGGATCAATTCTATCACCGCAAGTGTAAACATCAATACTTGCATAACCATGCTCAGGAAAACTGTGAATAGTTAAGTGTGATTCTGAAATGATTACGACACCACTAACGCCATGAGGAGCGAACTTGTGAAAAGCAACTTCACGAACTTCTGCACCAGAGCGTAACGCAGCATCAACAAAAGTTTCCTCAATAAATTTCATATCATTTAATTTTTCTGTATTACAACCCCATAATTCTGAAATGACGTGACGACCCATAGTATCCATATTCATTTCCCCCTTAAAATAATTTGTCATGACTTCTATTGCGAAAGTATGATCAACTACCACGGGGGAAAGTTAGTCCAAAGAGGTCCTAACCCTTTAAGTAATTAGTTATACTTTTAGAAGTTCACGAAAGTTAGTATACTTTTTTTAAATTTGAATTGCAAGATAAATTTTATTTTTTTGTTATTTACTGAATTAATTGTGAAGAAAATAAGTCTAAAAGTGCGATAAATGCATGTATAGCAGGGAAACGAAGGGTACATGCTTTTTAGGGGATCGATCGTTATTTGGTATTGTAAATCAAGACTTCTTAGGTGAAAATCAACGTTCCTCATGTAATAGATATTAAGTCATAGATCCCTCTTTTATTTAGTCATAAATTCACATTTCTTCTTAATATGTTATATAACTTCAAAAAGACTAACCAGATAAACTAGTTAGCCTTTTGTATTCGTTTACAATTTTTTATAAGTACAAGATTTTAATGATTAAACAGTTTCAAGCTTTTTTATTTTAGAAGCAACGATTGACACTAAGTCAACTACACGTCTTGAGTAGCCCCACTCATTATCATACCAAGCTAATACTTTAACTTTTGTACCATCAATTACCATTGTTGAAAGAGAATCGATAATTGCAGAGTGTGTATTAGTATTAAAATCAATTGATACTAATGGTTCGTTACAATATTCGATAATTCCGTGCATTGATCCTTTAGAAGCAGTTTCAAATACTTCATTAATTTCTTCAACAGTTACTTCTCTCTTTAAGTCAACAACTAAGTCAACAAGTGATACGTTTGGAGTAGGAACACGTAAAGCCATACCATGTAACTTGCCATTTAAATGTGGAAGTACTTTAGATAATGCTTTTGCTGCACCTGTAGTTGTTGGAATAATTGATTGACTGCAAGCACGTGCACGACGTAAATCTTTATGTGGATTATCAATATTTTTTTGATCATTTGTAAATGAATGAACAGTTGTCATTAATCCATTAACAATACCAAATTGCTCATCTAATACTTTTACAACTGGCGCTAAACAGTTTGTTGTACAAGATGCGTTTGAAATAATATGATGATTTTCTAGGTCTAATTTATCATCATTTACACCAATTACTACTGTGATATCTTCATTTTTACCAGGTGCTGTTAAAATTACTTTTTGAGCTCCAGCAGTGATGTGCATTTTTGCTTTTTCAGCATCATTAAATTTTCCTGTTGCTTCAATTACTATATCAACATTAAGCTCGTTCCATGGAAGTAACTCAGGATTTCTTTCACTAATTAATTCCACACGCTTACCATCAACGATTAAATGATCTGCATTTGCAATTACTTCACCATCAAACTTGCCATGAACTGTATCATATTTAATTAAGTGCGCTAAAGTTTCAGAAGGATAACTTGCATTAATTGCAACGATATTATAATCTCCATTTTTAATTGCTTGACGGAAAACCATGCGTCCAATTCGACCAAATCCATTTATTGCTACATTTACCATAAGTAAACCCCCAATTAAGTTATACTGTTTATTATCTCCCTGCAATTAGTATAACACATAACTTGGATTTTGGTTAAACTATTTACATTATTTTATGAAATAATTTTATTTAATAGGTCTTTAACTTGTATTTTTGTATCCTCAAAGTCACCATTGTTATTTATTACGTAGTCAGCACGTGCTGCTTTTTCTTTAACTGGTATTTGAGATGCAATACGTAAAAGTGCATCCTCTTTCGATAAACCATTACGATTCATCAAACGCTTTAATTGATTTTCTTCCGACACTGTCACTACGATTACTTTTTCAACCAATTCAATTGAGTTACCCTCATATAAAAGAGGAATATCTAAAATAACAAGTGGTTCACCTTGTTTTATGTATCGATCAGCTTGTTCTTTCATTTCACGTCTGACTTCCGGATGTACTATTTCATTAAGTTGTAAGCGCTTTTCTTTATTATTAAAAATAATACTTCCGAGAAATGGTCGATTAATTTCACCAGACTCTAAAAGAATCTCACTTCCGAAAGCTTCAACGATTTTTTTAAATGCAGGTTGTCCAATTTCAACCACTTCTTTTGCAATTACGTCTGCATCAACAATTGGAACATTTAATTCCTTTAAGTAATTGGAGACTGTACTTTTTCCACTTGCAATACTACCAGTTAGTCCAAAAATTTTACCCATCTTTTATTCTCCTTACACTAGATAAAGAGGACCAAATGGAATAAATCCATTCGGATACACTCTTTCATTATTTTTATTACATCTTCATTAATCCAATTAATATTAAGAAAACACCTGGTAAGAAGGTTAACTTTTGAAGCCACAATGTTTTCGATAACACATTTCCTAATTTCATACCAAATAATAAGAATAAAGCACTTGCAGTAGATGTTACAATTGCCGTCAATAGTGGAGAAAATCCAAGTAATGATGCACCTATACCAGCCCCAAAGGCATCAAGTGAAAGTGCAAACCCAAGTAACATCGCTTCCAATCCATTAATACTACCTGAACGATCTATGTCTGCAGTTGTAGGCTTCTTTAAAATTTTTACGACTACACCTAAAATTTCAAATTCCCAGTCAATCCCTTTATCTTCTAACTCATTCTTTTCTTCTATATTGGATCCTTTATTTGATCGGTAAAATTGAAACAGTACCCATAATCCTATACATACAAGTACAAATCCTCCGATTCTTTTTGCTATTATTGGTGAAAAAAAGTCTGTAATTGCATGCCCAATCCCCATGGATGTCATTAATATGATTCCTGAACAAGATGCAATTGTAATGATTGATTTTAAAGGAATTTTTACTTTTCGAAGTCCATAAGTAAATCCAACACTGCAACTATCTAAGCTTAGTGCGCATGCTAGTAGTATTAATGATAGCATATTTACCATAAAAATAGGCTCCTCTCTTTCGTACTCTTGATATAGTATGAAAGAAAGGAACCTTATGTTAATTTTTTTTAGGCTGACATACCGGGCAAAAAGAAGTACCTCTGCCACCAACTTTTATTTTTTCTATTGGTTGGCCGCAATTTTGACACTCTAAACCCTTTCTGCCATATACTTTAATGATATCTTGAAAAGTTCCTATTTGCCCTTGGGAATTTACATAAGAACGAATTGTGCTTCCGCCTAAATTCACAGCCTCTTGTAAAGTTGCTGTAATGGATTCGGCAAGTATTTTTATTTGTTTAGGCTTTAATGATGATGCAGGTGTTTCCGGATGAATCTTAGCTCTAAACAAAACCTCATCAACATAAATATTGCCTAAACCGACTACTAATTCCTGATCTAATAAAACGACTTTAATTTTTCGGTTTGTATTTTTAAGCTTTTCCCTTAAATAATCAGCAGTAAATTCATCGGAAAATGGCTCTGGACCTAATTTAGCAAGTGGTGGTCCTTCATTCTCCTCACCTTTATTAAATAAATGCATAGTGCCAAATTTACGAACATCTTGATATCTAAGTTCAGTTCCATCTTCAAATAGGAATCGAACATGTGTATGAGGTGCTACAGGTTCTTCCGCTGGGAACACGCGAAATTTCCCTTCCATTCTTAAATGCGAAACAAGTGTAAAATCACTTAATTGAAATAGTAGAAACTTACCTCGACGATTTATATTTTCTACTGTTTGACCTTTTAGTAAAATCTGAAACTCATCTACTTCATTAGGTTTTTTAATTATTTTTCCCCATGAAACGATTACTGTTGAGATTGTTTTCCCAACTATTAAATCCAGTAAAGTTCGTCTAACCGTTTCAACTTCTGGTAATTCAGGCATAAAAAGTCATCCTATCTATTTATTTTGCTTCAAACCAAGAATCTCCAAAATTATAATCAACCTTTAATGGCACAACTAGCTCGACTGCATGTTCCATTACTTCTGGTACGATTTTTTCTAAAATTGCTAATTCCTCTTTTGGAGCTTCTAATATTAATTCATCATGTACTTGTAAAATTAATTTTGCCTGAAGTTTTTCTGCTTTAAGACGTTCATCTAATAAAATCATCGCCTTTTTAATAATATCTGCAGCACTACCTTGGATTGGCGTATTCATCGCTGTTCTTTCAGCAAATCCACGAACATTAAAATTTGAGCTTGAAATTTCAGGGATATAACGACGTCTATTTAAGATTGTACTTACAAATCCTTCTAGTTTAGCCTTTTGAACAATATCTGACATATAATCTTTTACTTTTGGAAAACTAGCAAAGTACTTTTCAATAAATCTAGACGCTTCTTTTCTTGTAATACCTAATCCTTGTGATAATCCATAATCACTAATTCCGTATACAATCCCAAAGTTAACAGCTTTTGCTTGTCTTCTCATATTACTTGTTACCTCATCAGCACTAACATGGAAAACATCCATTGCAGTCTTTGTATGAACATCAAAGTCATTTTTAAATGCATCCATTAAATTATCGTCTTGTGCGATATGAGCTAATACCCTTAATTCAATTTGAGAATAATCGGCAGCAAAGATCAGCCAGTCTTTTTTAGATGGGACAAAAGCTTTTCTAATTTTTCTACCTTCTTCTAAACGAATCGGAATGTTTTGCAGGTTAGGATCAATTGAGCTTAAGCGACCAGTTTGTGCTAATACTTGATTAAATCGTGTATGAACCTTGGAATCTGATTCATTGATCACTTTTAATAAACCTTCTACATAAGTAGAATTTAATTTCCCAACTTGACGATAGTGAAGAATTAATCGTATGATTTCATGTTCTGCCTCTAATTTTTCAAGTACATCAGCAGAAGTCGAATAACCAGTTTTTGTTTTTTTACCAGATGGTAAATTTAACTTTTCAAATAATATAACACCTAGTTGCTTTGGTGAATTAATATTGAATTTTTCACCGGCTAACTCATAAATAGACTCTTCAAGCTCTTTTAACGTATTAGCTAGTTCTGAACCCATCGTACGAAGAGTCTCTTCTCTGACTGTTACTCCTTCAAATTCCATATCACCTAAAATAAAAGTTAATGGTAATTCTAATTCTGTTAGTAGTTCAAATTGACTATTTTTTCGCAATGATTCTTCTAAAGTTTCTTTTAATTTGCTAATAGCAATTGTTTTACGAACAATATATTCTGATAAAACTTCATCTGATGGTTTAGTTTGCTTTGCACCTTTACCATAAATCGATTCGGCAGTTTGAATTGAAAAATCTATTTTACCATTTACGATATCAGCAAATTCTTTATTAGACTGGGCAGGGTCATATATATATGAAGCAAGTAACGGGTCGAAATTAACACCATTTAAATTAATCCCTCTCCACTTTAGTGCAACATAAGCACCTTTTGCATCATATACATTCTTATTAACACTCTCATCCTCAAGCCATTTTTTAAATAAATCCGACTCTAATCCAACAGTTGTTGGAATAAAGAAATGACCTTTTTCATTTGATAAACCAAACCCTTGAATTTCTTCTGTATGATAATTTTCTCCGATCATTTCAACGATTAAGCTTGAATGGTTCGCTAAATGTTTCTCCTCAATTGAATCTAGTACTTCATAGTTAATCTCTTCTAGATCTTCCATCGTTTCTTGGATATCCAATTTAGCTAACAATGATGTGAATCCAAGGGATTTAAAAAATTCCGCTACTTTATTCGTATCGGCTTCTGGAAGCGTTGTGTCATTTACAGTTAATTCAATTGGTGAGTTTTTATTAATTGTCGCTAATTGTTTACTCATTAAGGCTTGATCTTTATTTTCACTTAAATTTTGAAGAAGCTTTGCTCCACTTACTTCCCCTATATTTTCATAAAGACCTTCTACAGTTTGAAACTGTTTTAAAAGTTTAATTGCAGTCTTTTCCCCAATACCTGGTACACCAGGAATATTATCAGATTTATCACCCATTAAACCTTTCATATCAATAATTTGATCAGGTGTAATCTCATATTTTTCATGAATCGCTGCAGGAGTATATTCTTCAACCTCAGTAATACCCTTTTTAGTCATACTTACTGTAATACGATCATCAACTAGCTGTAATAAATCTCGATCACCTGAGATAACCTTTACTTCATATTCATCTTTAGAAGCTTGACCTGCAAGTGTACCAATAATGTCATCCGCTTCATAATTCTCTAACTCATAACGTGCAATTCCGTATGTATCTAATAACTGGCGAACAAGTGGAAACTGCTCACTTAACTCTGGTGGAGTCTTTTGTCTTCCACCTTTATATTCTTTAAATGTACTATGTCTAAATGTTGTTTTCCCTGCATCAAATGCAACAAGCATATGAGTCGGTTTTTCATCTTCAAGAATTTTCATTAACATCATTGTAAATCCATAAATTGCATTCGTATGGACACCTTTATCATTACTTAAAAGTGGCAATGCAAAGAAAGCTCTATAGGCAATACTATTCCCATCAATTAAAACCAATTTTTTCTTCAAAATAGATCCCCTTCCTATTACAAATCTCACTATCTTTTTATGTATAATTTTATTTCATACTTTATCTTTTCAAGAGGTTAGTCGTTTCCTCATTTACTTGCTCTTAACATTTTAACACGAACTATTCATAAAAGAAAAAGAGGTCGTCTTTGATTCAGGCATATTAAAAGTTTTTATTCACTTGAGACTAAAGTTGAATAATTATGACTTTTAAGAATGAATCGTAAGACTACCTCTGTAATTAATTCAAGTCGATTTCTCGCTCAAAAATTAGTTCAACACATGAACCTTCTATTGCTGCTTGCTGATTATTTACAACCTGATGGAGGCGCCAGCCACTTTTAGCATAGTTCCCAACTACGTCATAATAATATCTATTTGATGATTTCGTGTTAACTTTTACAAATTCGTATTCGTACATCTGTATCCACCCTCCGATGTATGATTCAACACTCATAATTTCCCCAAAAATTATAAAAGTAATATGATCAAATAAAGAAAACTCTTCGACTGTGGTGATTACTCGTTGCCAATTTATACGATCTTAAAGTGTAATAAAAAAGGTATCCACTAGTATGGACACCTTAAAGAAAAAATAAAACAGTATTAAATATAAAAAATCCCGGAAGTATAACTACTCCCGGTTTAAGATAACTCCTTGGATGAAGGGGTTTTCATCATAACTATAACAATTTTTTATTAATTATTAATAAATACAATGTAAAAACAATGTAAATGTTACATCGAAATATTTTTATTTAATGTTACAATGAATGATGTCCCATGGCCTAGTTTACTTTCAACTTCGATTTTGCCTTTATGCGCTTCGACAAGATGCTTTACAATCGCTAGTCCTAGGCCTGTCCCTCCAGAGTTCCTACTTCTTGCTTTATCTACTCTGTAAAAACGTTCGAAAATACGAGATATATCTTCTTTTCCAATTCCAACTCCTGTGTCATTAACCCTTAAAACAATATGATCATTCGTCTCGGAGGCAGTAATAAATACTTTACCACCAGCTGGAGTATAGTGAATTGCGTTATCAACTAAATTAATAATTACTTGCTTTAATCTTAACGCATCAGCATATACAACTAACTGACTATTTAAATATAATTTGAAGTCTATATTCTTCTCTTCTGCTTTTTGATTAAGCATTTGCTGTACATCTTCAATAACTTGTTTTGCTGATACTTCTGCAAGATCTAATTTAAAATTCTGTTGCTCAATTTTTGAAAGGTCTAACAAATCTTGAATAAGTGTCTGCATACGATCACTTTCCGTTAAAATAATCGATAAGAAGTTTTTACATAACTCATCATTTTCCATTGCTCCATCTAGTAGAGTTTCAGTAAAACCTTTAATAGATGTAATAGGTGTTTTAAGCTCGTGGGATACATTTGCAAAAAAATCTTTTCGAACTTGCTCTAATTTCTTTAATTCACTTATGTCATGGAAAACAAGAACGATTCCTTTCCACTCGTGATTTATCCCAATGATTGGTGCACCATATATTTCAAAATGTTTTCTTTCAATTGATAATGGCAGAATGATTTGCTTTCTAACTTTTATTTCTTTTAGAAAAATTTCTTCCACAATTTCAATGACTTCTTTATGTTTAAATGCGTCATAATAAAGTTCACCCAGTATACTTCTGGAGTCAATTTTGAACGTTTCTCGATATGTTTTATTAATTAGGTTTACATGACCCCTACTATTAATTAAAACAACCCCGCTACCAATATTATGGATTAATGTGTTTAATCGATCTTGCTGCATTTCTTGTTGACTAGTCATTTCTTGTAGATTTTTTGCAAGTACATTCATTGCTTGACT
Source organism: Bacillus sp. AFS029533 (assembly GCF_002585125.1). Lineage (NCBI taxonomy): Bacteria > Bacillati > Bacillota > Bacilli > Caryophanales > Bacillaceae > Bacillus > Bacillus sp. AFS029533. The sequence continues at coordinate 27,628 of NZ_NUQC01000066.1, forward strand.
TAACATTGTTGTCGATTCATTACTTTCAGCTAATGTTCTAGCTTTATAATTCCCTTTGGATAATTCAATTGCAACTTGTGTAATATCTTCAATTGGTTTTGAAAATTGATGCGAGTATCGTATCAGTAAAACTATGATGGCAAATAAAACAAAACCTAATAATGAAAATAATAACATCGAAATACTTCGGTAAACTTCTTTGATTGACTTAGTTGAATAATCGACAATTAAAAATTGCTTATTGCCATGTTTATCTGTAATTTTCTTGCCATAATATTTAGCTGCAGAATCTTTTTCAGTAAATTTAGCTGCACTCTCTACTTTATCAAGTCGTTCTAGATAAGTTTTTAAATCCTTTGATGATATATTCAATTCCACATTCTCATTGCTAGATTTAGCAATCAGATTATAGTGATCATCAAATAATATAATATCGATATTTAAGTCCTTTGATATCTTTTTTAACGTCTGATTAGATATATTCTTTGTTAATGGTGTATTCGACTCCATAATTGAGGCAATTAAGTTAGTTTCTTTCTCAATTCTTTGGTCATAGTTTGTCAGATAAAAGGATTTAAATATTTGCCCTAGTACGATTCCTAATATAACAAGAATAACGATTATGATTGCAGAGAATCCATAGAGCAATTTTCGATTAAGATTACTCATTTAATCTTGGTTCCTCTAATTTATATCCTAATCCACGAATTGTTTTTATATAAACTGGTTTTTTCGAGTCTAGTTCAATTTTTTCTCTTAAATGGCTAATATGAACATCGACAATTCTAGTGTCTCCAGCAAAATCATAATTCCAAACAGCACTTAATAATTGATCTCTAGTTAATACTCTACCTTTATTTTTCGTTAAATATAATAATAACTCAAATTCCTTAGGTGTTAACTCTAGTTTTTCACCTTGGAAATATGCTTCATAGTACTCAGGTAGAATTTTTAGATCAGCTATTATTAAAGTATCAGCATCGTCATTTGATTGTACTGGTGTCTCAGTAATTTTAGATCTTCTTAAAATCGCTTTAACTCTAGCTACGACTTCTCTTGGGCTAAATGGTTTTGTCATGTAATCATCGGCACCAAGTTCGAGTCCTAACACTTTATCAAATTCATCATCTTTTGCTGTAACCATTAAAATAGGCGTCGTATTTCTTTGTAGTCTTAATTCTTTACATACTTCCATACCATCTTTTTTAGGTAGCATTAGATCTAGAACAATTAATTCTGGTTTTTCCTCTACAGCCTTTTGTAAACCTTCATCCCCATCAGTAGCTGTAACAACTTGGAAGCCTGCTTGTTCTAGGTTAAATTTGATTAAAGTTAAGATATGCTCTTCATCGTCAACTACAAGAATTTTATTGTTCATTTCATATTCCTCCAGGTCATTGTTAACCCCTCATCCATTTGTAACTATTTTATTATTTATGTCTACTTTTTAATCATACTAAAAATTCCATCAGACGTAAAACGTAAAAAGCAGGGATGGAAAGTTCATTCAAAAGTAAAACAACAAAAAAAGAATGTCAGAGTTGACATTCTATAGTTAAAAATTTTCATATAATAGAGCATTCGATTGGTTTACCGTTGGTGGAATTACTGTCAGTTTTCCATTAGCAATTTCAGTTTGCGTTTTATTTAAAACGCTTACATTAATACATACTTCATTTAAATCTAAGTTAATTTCGACTACCTCAAAATGAATTGAAATTGTTTCATTGTGATATATATGTTGATCGAATTGAAGTTCTTTTTTTATAATATGACTTCCTGGACCAGGTAAATGTTTTGTAACTGCTGCAGAGACTAGCCCGCTTATAATAAAACTTGGAACAATCGGTTTATTATATTTTGTTTGAGAAGCATAGTTGTATTGAGTATATAATGGGTTTGTATCGCCTGTTAAAGCCAGGTATAAGTAAATATGTTTTTCATCAATATGTTCTGTTACAATTAACTTTTCACCAATTGAAATGTCTTCAAGTTTTCGTCCGATTTTTGCTTTTTTAGTTAACATATTAAACCCCCTGTTTATCTTAATATTTTAAAAATTCGATAAACAACAGCAAATTTCCTTCTTAATCGGCAAAATTTTTATAAAAAAACTTATAAAAATTTTTACTTTTCGTCTGTTTATATTTTCCCCCTTATGGATGATAAAATTCTATCTTTCTCCTTAATAAGTAATTAAATACTCTATATTCGTTCTGTATAAAAATCATTGTGGTTTGTTGCATAAAAAACTTGTACATACTTATACCGTGAAACGACAATTCAGATGCATAAGTTTTTGGTATAATTTAGTAGATAAGATGATTAAATTAAAGTTTGGCTAAGTGAAAAGGAGAGATGGACATGTCTTATACAGTTGATTTTAAAAATGTGTCTACGGTTGGTTTAGAGTCTTCCCCAGTAGTAGATGCACTTGCTGGTTTACGTGCAAATGAAGCTCGTTATTTTATGAACAAGTACAAACATGAATTTACGGTTGTACCAGCTAGTGAAAGTCAGGAGACACTTGATTATGTTAACCGAATTTTGAAAGAAGAACGTGATATCGTATTCGCTGCTAAACCTTTAGAAACATCTCGTTTTCAAGTGGAAAATATTAAATTTACCTACGTCTTTTATGAGGATGGACTTTCGGTAAATGTTATGTATACGGTTGATGACCCTAAAAAGCGTGCTGTTGGTTTTAAACTTTCTGACGGAATGGAAATTCCAATGGAGTTAGTAGAGAAGTTTAAGTTTGCTAGGCAGAAGTCTAAACTAGCTGGAACGATTCGTGGCTCATATTTTGTAATTAAAGGTGAATATTAAAGTAGGATAAAATGAAAGACCCACAAGGTAATTAGAAATTACTTGTGGGTCTTCTTTTTAAGCTAAAACGTTCATAACGTTTTTGACAGCTGCAACTGAACGATCTAACGCTGATTTTTCTTCAGCGGTTAAATCTAATTCGATAATTTGTTCAATACCGTTTCCGCCAATAATTGTAGGAACTCCTAAGTAAATACCGCTGTACCCATATTCGCCTTCTAAATAAGCGATTGTAGGTAATACGCGACGTTGATCCTTAAGTATAGCTTCAACCATCTCTACTAAAGATGCAGCAGGTGCATAATAAGCACTTCCGTTACCTAGTAGATTAACGATTTCTCCGCCACCCTTACGAGTACGTTCAACAATAGCTTCTAAACGATCTTTTGGAATTAATTTTTCTAATGGAATACCACCAGCATATGAATAACGCACTAATGGTACCATATCGTCTCCGTGACCACCTAAAACAAATCCAGAAATATCTTTAACGGATAAATTTAATTCTTGAGCTACAAACGTTCTAAAACGTGCTGTGTCAAGAACTCCAGATTGTCCTATAACGCGGTGTTTAGGAAAACCAGCTTCTTTGTATACTGTATAAGTCATTGCATCAACCGGATTAGTTAAAACAACGATTGTACAGTTAGGAGAGTATTTTACGATTTCACGAGTAACTGCTTTCATGATGTTTGAGTTAGTTGATACTAGATCGTCACGGCTCATACCCGGTTTACGAGCGATACCTGCTGTAATGACTACTACATCTGAATCAGCTGTGTCAGCATAATCACTAGTACCAATAATGTTAGCATCAAATCCTTGAACTGGACTTGCTTCAAGCATATCTAAGGCTTTGCCCTTAGTAGGGTTCTCAAGTTGTGGAATATCAACTATCACAACATCCCCTAATTCCTTTTGTGCAAGCAAGAAAGCTGTTGTAGCACCAGTAAACCCAGCACCTACTACGGAAATTTTACGTCTACGAATTGACATACAAATACCTCCCTTTTATTTACAAACACAATTTAATTATACAAGAACTGATTCCATATTTGAAATTAATTCGTTTGCAAATTCAGAACATTTCACTTCAGTAGCTCCATCCATTAGACGAGCAAAGTCATAAGTAACAACTTTTGAAGCGATTGTTTTTTCCATTGATTTAAGAATCATAGAAGCTGCTTCATTCCAACCCATATGCTCAAGCATTAATACTCCAGAAAGAATAACTGAAGATGGGTTTACTTTATCTAAACCAGCGTATTTAGGTGCTGTTCCATGAGTAGCTTCAAAAATAGCATGTCCAGTTTCGTAGTTGATATTTGCTCCAGGAGCGATACCAATTCCACCAACTTGAGCAGCAAGTGCATCAGAAATATAGTCACCATTTAAGTTCATTGTAGCAACTACATCGAACTCACGTGGTCTAGTTAAAATTTGTTGTAAGAAGATATCAGCAATGCTGTCTTTTACTAGGATTTTCCCAGCTTTTTCAGCTTCATCCATTGCTTTGTTAGCAGCGTCTTTACCGCTTGTTTCTACAATGCGATCGTATTCTGCCCATGTAAATACTTTGTCGCCGAATTCTTGCTCAGCAACTTCATAACCCCAGTTCTTAAATGCACCTTCAGTAAATTTCATGATATTACCTTTATGAACTAAAGTTAAAGATTTACGGTTTTCTTGGATTGCATAATTAATTGCTGCACGTACAAGACGTTTTGTACCTTCTTCAGAAACTGGTTTGATACCGATACCAGATGTTTCTGGGAAACGGATTTTATTAACACCCATTTCTTTTTGTAAGAATTCGATAACTTTTTGAACTGCTTCAGAACCTTTTTCATATTCGATACCTGCATAGATATCTTCAGTGTTTTCACGGAAAATTACCATGTCAGTATCTTCTGGACGTTTAACTGGTGAAGGTACACCTTCAAAGTAACGTACAGGACGTAAGCACACAAATAAATCTAATTCTTGACGTAGAGCAACGTTTAAAGAACGAATACCACCACCAACTGGAGTTGTTAAAGGTCCTTTAATTGCGATCATGTACTCTTCAATTAAATTTAAAGTTTCTTGAGGTAACCATTCACCAGTAACATTAAATGCTTTTTCACCAGCAAGAACTTCTTTCCATTCAATTTTACGATTACCATTATATGCTTTTTCAACAGCTGCATCTAAAACACGTGATGATGCTGCCCAAATATCTGGGCCTGTACCGTCGCCTTCAATAAAAGGAATAATTGGATTGTTTGGCACGTTTAATTGGCCGTCTACTAATGTAATTTTTTCAGCTTGCATTACATGCTCCCCCTTGTATAAATAAATTAAATTCATTAAAATACATGCTTTTGAGAGGAAGATTCCTCTTCCTCTCTTTACTATACCACTATTATTCGAATATTAAATACTATTTTAAGTATTCAATTATTTCTTTATGCACGCTCTTCAATTGGAATGTAAGAGTTTTTCTCTGGTCCTGTATAATCTGCACGCGGACGAATAATACGATTATTTTCATATTGTTCTAAAATGTGTGCAGTCCAGCCAGACATACGGCTAATAGCAAAGATTGGAGTGAATAAATCATGTTCAATTCCTAAGCTGTGATAAACAGATGCAGAGTAGAAATCAACATTTGGTGGAATATTCTTTTGAGTTGTAACAAGTTCTTCAATTTTTTCAGACATTGTGTACCATTTTAACTCTCCAGTAATTGCACCTAATTGACGAGACATTTCTTTTAAATGTTTCGCACGTGGGTCCCCACCACGATATACGCGATGTCCGAATCCCATAATTTTCGCTTTAGCATCCATTTTCTCTTGAATGTAAGATTCAACATTTTCAATCTCACCGATTTCAGCTAACATTTTCATAACGCTTTCATTTGCGCCGCCGTGTAATGGACCTTTTAAAGCTCCAATCGCAGCTGTAATACCTGAATAAATATCAGATAATGTAGCTACGCAAACGCGTGCAGTAAATGTCGAAGCATTTAATTCATGGTCAGCATGTAGTACTAAAGCCTTATTAATTGCTTCTTCAGCAATTGCATTAGGTTTATCACCTGTTAGCATGTATAAGAAGTTAGCCGAATAAGATAAATCTTTATTAGGAGCAACTGGTTCAAGCCCTTGACGAATTCGAGAAAACGCTGCCACAAATGTTGAAACTTTAGCTTGAAGTTGGATTGCTTTAAGATAATTTGAATCTGAGTCCATTGCTTCAGCATTTTTATCATACAATGCAAGCATTGAAATAACTGTACGTAGTACAGTCATAGGATGTACATTTTTTAAATTAGTTGATTTTAAGTAAGTAATAACTTCTTCTGGTAATTCGGCATTATCTGCTAATTGAGAAGCAAGTTCTTTAAGTTGATCCTTATTTGGTAACTTGCGATGCCATAATAAATATACTACTTCTTCAAAACTTGCATATTCTGCTAATTCATCAATACCGATACCCACATACGTTAATGTATCATCAATAATAGAACTTATAGAAGTCGTAGCTGCTACAACACCCTCTAAACCACTTTTAACTGTCATATTCCCCTCTCTCCTTTACGCAAAAATTTCCCTAGTATTTAATACATACATATACTGGTATAACTCTTTTTAAATACCGAGTATATATAGAAAGGAACCCTACTATCACTTATTATAAACAATAATCTGACTTTTGTGAATGAAAACAATTTACTAAAATATAATTATTATGCAATTACTTAATTAATTCTACAATCCAAATGAATAGATATGCGATTCCAGCTCCAATTAAAGGCCCTACTGCAACCCCTTTAAATACCGCTACAGACAGTACAGTACCTAGTACTAATGCTGCTGTTATTTGTGGACTAGTTGCTAATAATTGTACTCCACCTTTTGCCAAAAGAGCTACGGCGATACCAGAGAGTAGTGCGATCCAGGCAACAGGGGTTTTTAATGCATCAATCAAATTTTTAAAACCGATTTCTCCGGTCGCTATTGGTACTAATACAGCAATCGTAATGATTGTTACGCCTAAATTAATACCTTTTGATTGCATATACGGAAATACTCGAACTCCTAAGGGAGTATATTTTAGTACTAACAATACTATAATTGAAATAATTAAAGAGTTATTTTTAGCGATTGCACCAACTAATAATAAAACTAAGAGAAAAATTGTCGATTCACTCATTTGTTAGTATCCCCTTAATGTATAATTTATTAATAAATACTATCAAACTTTACTATTATAAAAAAATAATTCTTGATAAAATAAGACAAGAGGACTCATTTCACTTTGGAAGGAGGTAAAAGTTTGAATAGAACTTTAGTTTTTCAGATCATTCGGTTTTTATTTGTTATCGCATGTACTATTCTAGGTCTTTACGTGGCACTATTCATCTCAAAACTTACATACCCTTTCATCATTGCTTTAATCATTGCATACCTTTTAAATCCACTAGTAAATTTTTTAAACGAAAAAGCCAGAGTACCAAGAGGAATAGCAGCATTTTTATCAATTATTTTACTATTAGCTATTCTAGCAGGATTATTTACATTACTAATTACGGAAATCATCTCAGGCTCTACCTATTTAATTCAAGTTGTTCCAGAAAGCTTTGAACGATTAATTTATTTCGTTGAAAATCTTGTTACTGATAAGGTGATTCCTTTATATGACTTGATTATGAGTAAATATAGTCAACTCGGAGCTGGTCAACAACATACGATTCGCACAAATATACAATCGATTGGCGATTCTGCAATTAATCTAGGAAAAGAAGCATTAAATGGTATTATTGTAGGGATTAAGTTAGTAATCGCTTTATTACCAAATACTGCTACCTTAATATTCGTTTCTTTATTAGCAACTTTCTTTATTAGTAAAGATTGGTACAAAATAAAAAATTTATTCGCAAAATATACACCAGATCGAATTCAACATTACAGCAAAACAATTTTTATTGATTTACGAAAAGCTTTATTTGGTTTTATTAAAGCACATATCACTCTTATTTCTATGACGACTGTGCTAGTCTTAATCGGATTATTAATATTAAGAGTTCCTTTTGCAATCACTATAGCTATTCTAATTGGCTTCATCGACTTACTTCCATACCTAGGAACTGGCTTAATTTTCATACCATGGATCTTATATACATTTCTGTCTAGCGATTATAAATTAACGATTGGTCTCGCAATTTTATATGGTGTTGTAATTGTCCAACGTCAACTTGCAGAGCCAAAAGTTCTATCTTCAAATATTGGACTACAACCACTTCCTACTTTAATCTCGATATTTGTTGGTTTTAAATTTTTTGGTCTACTAGGATTGATAGCCGGTCCAGTAACCTTAGTAATTTTATCAACTTTGTATCGAGCAAGAGTCTTCCATGAACTTTGGTATTATATTAGAGGTTCGAATTAAACTGAAAATCAATTTATTATTTCTTTGCAAAAATAAAACGAGAAAGCTAACCGCTTTCTCGTTTTTTTGTCTCTGATAAAAAATCAATTGTATTTCCAATGTTTATTTCTTTATATAACCTGTCCAAACAACATTACCCTTTAGCCTTTTCATGACAAAATAAATAAGTTGTTGAACAAATTTGATTCTAATTGGTTTAATTAGCAAAACGATTGCTAGTAAGTCGGTAATTGGTCCTGGAATAAAAAATAGGAGGCCAATTAGGAAAAATGACAATCCCTCTATCATGATTAAATCCGGCATTTTGCCAGCCCGAATCTGTTCTCCGGCTTGATTTTTAACTGTAACCCAAACGGTTCTCATGATATATATACCAATCAAAAGCGTACCGATTAGCCAAAGAAATACTGATAAGGAACCAATTACTCTACCAAGTAATGTTAAACAGATTAAATCAATTAATGGGATTAACAATAGCCAACCAACAAGTTTTTTCATGATCGTTTCACCTCTTGCTTAGAATTAAAAATATATCTCTTAATAATCTTATGCACGTCAAAAAATAAAGAGAAGGAAACTTTGTCCTTCTCTTTATTATATCTTAAAATATGCTTTTATGTCCTGTACTAACTATTCCTCTTGAAGCATCTACTGTAACAGCTTGACCGTTTACTAAGATGTTTGTTGCATTTTCAACTCCAACAATTACTGGAATACCTAAGCTAACACCTACTACTGCAGCATGGCTAGTTAATCCACCTTCTTCAGTAATAATAGCCGCTGCTCTTTCAATCGCTGGCATCATGTCTCGATCTGTACTATTTGTTACAAGAATACTTCCTGGTGTAACTTTCGAAACAGCTTCTTCACCAGTTTTTGCGATGACAACTTTTCCTGCAGCAGTTTTGCGACCAATACCTTGACCTTGAGCGATCACGTCACCTACTACATGGATTTTCATCATATTTGTCATACCTGTTTCACCAACTGGTAATCCAGCAGTAATGATGACAGTATCACCATTTGAAACAAATTTAGCGTCTTGAGCCGCTTCCATAGCATGTTGTAACATTTCGTCAGTTGAGTTTGCTCTTTCTCTATATTCAGTTTGTACTCCCCAAACTAAAGTTAGGCGGCGACAAATACGAATATCAGATGTAATAGCTAATATAGGAGCTTTTGGACGATATTTTGAAATCATTTTCGCAGTATGTCCACTCTCAGTAGGAGCAATAATTGCAGCTACTTTTAAGTTTAAAGCCGTTGCTGCAACCGATTGACCAATTGCATCTGTAATTGTTCCTTTATTTTCTCTTTGACGCTTTTTAAATAATTCTTCGTATTGTAAGCTTTTTTCAATTCGAAGCGCAATTGAGTTCATCATTGAAACAGATTCGACTGGATATGAACCTGCAGCAGTTTCTCCTGATAACATAATTGCATCAGTTCCATCAAGAATGGCATTTGCAACGTCACTTGCCTCTGCTCGTGTTGGTCGAGGATTACGTTGCATAGAATCTAACATTTGAGTAGCTGTAATTACTGGCTTACCTAAATTATTACATTTTTTAATTAATAGTTTTTGAACGATTGGTACCTCTTCTGGTGGAATTTCTACACCCATATCACCACGTGCAACCATTAAACCATCTGAAACCTCAAGAATTTCATCGATATTATCGATCCCTTCTTGGTTTTCGATTTTCGGTATAATTTGAATATACTCAGCGCCATGTTTACCTAAAAGCTCACGAATTTCTAATACATCAGAAGCTTTACGAACGAAAGATGCGGCAATAAAATCAACATTTTGTTCAATACCAAATTGGATATCGCTTATATCTTTTTCTGTAATACCAGGTAAATTTACACGTACATTTGGTACGTTTACACCTTTTTTATTTTTTACTAAACCGCTGTTTAACACTTTAGTACGAATATCATTTCCTTCAATACCGATAACTTCTAATCCGATTAATCCATCATCGATAAGAATTCTAGAACCAACATGTACGTCATCAATTAAACCTTCGTAAGAAACCGCAAATTTTTCTGCTGTACCTACTACTGGTTCTGTAGTAATAATAACTTCATTTCCAGTTGTTAATTCTGCTTGGCCACCTTCAAAATCTAAAGTACGAATTTCTGGACCTTTTGTATCTAAAAGAATCGCTACAGTTCTACCAGTTTGTTTTGAAGCCTCGCGGATACTTGTAATTCTTGCAGCATGCTCTTCATGAGAACCATGCGAGAAATTTAAACGTGCTACGTTCATTCCTGCATTAATTAACTCTACTAATTTTTCTACCGATTCACTAGCAGGACCAATCGTACAAACTATTTTTGTTTTACGCATTTTTTACCCTCCAAATTTATATAAAACTCTATACTATTACGAAATTTATGAAATCGATTGCCCAATTAAATCTAACTAATTAAATTGAAAGTTCTTGAGATAATTGGTACATATCTCGATCAAGTTCATGCTTTTTAGATAGTGCTTCGATAATGTCATGGTCAACTAACTTATTATTTTGGATTCCAACACAACGTCCACCTTTGCCCTCCATAAGTAGTTCAACCGCTCTTGCTCCTAGACGACTTGCTAAAACTCGATCAGCAGCACTTGGTGAACCACCACGTTGAACATGTCCTAAAACTGTTACACGTGTATCAAAGTGAGTTCGCTCTTGTATTACTTTACCTATCTCAATTGCACTTCCGACGCCTTCTGCAACTACAATGATACTATGTTTTTTGCCACGCTCACTACCACGGTTTAATTTACTAATAATATCATCCATATCATAGTCACATTCAGGTATTAAAATCGTTTCTGCACCATCAGCTAACCCTGCCCATAATGCAATATCACCTGCGTTACGACCCATAACTTCAATTACATATGTACGCTCATGTGATGTCGCTGTATCACGAATTTTATCAATTGCATCAATAACAGTATTTAATGCTGTATCGAATCCAATTGTAAAATCTGTACCTGGGATATCATTATCAATTGTACCTGGAACACCAACGCAAGGATAACCATGTTCAGTCAGCTTCTTTGCACCTTGATATGATCCATCTCCACCAATAACAACTAATCCTTCAATTCCGAACTTTTTAAGTTGTTCGATCCCTTTCATTTGTCCTTCCAATGTTTTAAATTCTGGACAACGCGCACTAAGTAGTTTTGTCCCACCACGATGAATAATATCACCTACAGAACCTAACTCTAGCTTCTCAATATTTCCATTAATAAGACCAGAATAACCTTGGTATACACCATAAACTTCAAGACCATGGAAAATCGCTTTCCTTACAACTGCACGTACAGCAGCGTTCATTCCTGGAGAGTCTCCTCCACTAGTTAATACGCCAATTCTTTTCATTATGTATTCACCTCAATGATTTTACCTTATGCATTTATTCATTTTTATAAAGTACCATGTAATGCCTATTTAAACAATAGAAATAATGTGAACTTTTTCATAAACTTTTTTTAATGAATGAAACACTTTTAAAAAGTATGACGACATCTTTATGCATATTGCTATTTTTTACTAATTTTATAAAAAAAATACAAAAAGAGCATGCTAACATATTGTTTCACACACTCTAGAAGTTAAACTAAATATTATTGGTTAAAAGAAATTTTCCCTAACTTTGCGTGTTTTTCATATCGTTGTTGAACTAGCTCTTCTTTATCCATAGTTAACAGTGACTTTAATGTTTCATATAAGTACTTGTCAATATACTTAGCCTGTTGTTCAACATCATTTTGCGCTCCACCTTTTACTTCAGGAATAATTTGGTCAACTACACCTAAATCTAATAAGTCTGGAGCTGTTATTTTCATTGTTTCAGCTGCTCTACGTGCTTGTGAAGAATCTTTCCATAATAATGCTGCTGCACCTTCTGGTGATATTACAGAGTAAGTTGAGTTTTCTAACATCAGTAACTTATTACCAATTCCTAATGCTAAAGCTCCACCACTACCACCTTCGCCAATTACAATACAAATAGTAGGTACTTTTAAGCCTGCCATTTCAAAAATATTTCGGGCAATTGCTTCACTTTGTCCACGCTCTTCAGCTGCCTTACCAGGATATGCACCTTTTGTATCGATAAACGCGATAATCGGTCTGTTAAATTTCTCTGCTTGCTTCATTAAACGAAGTGCTTTTCGGTACCCTTCTGGATGTGGCATACCGAAATTACGTCGAATATTTTCTTTTGTATCTTTACCACGTTGATGTCCAACGATAGTAACCGGTAATCCACGGTAAGATGCGATACCTGAAACGATTGCAGCATCGTCTCCAAATAATCGATCACCATGACACTCAAAGAAATCTGTAAATAATCTATTAACATAATCTAAAGTAGTTGGTCGTTCAGGATGTCTAGCAACTTGTACACGATCCCAAACTCCCATGTTACCGTATATTTCATTTTCTAAGGTTTTTAAACGTTCTTCTAAACGTCTGATTTCTTCAGAAAAATCAACATCATGTTGACTTGTATAAACCTTAAGTTCATCTATTTTCGTCTTTAGTTCATGAATCGGTTTTTCGAATTCTAACATAACCACTATTGCAAGACACCCCCTTGATGTAAGTTAAGGATTGTAAATAATTTTGAACGTAATTCTAATCGTGAAATGACTGCATCAAGCTGACCATGATTCATTAGGAATTCAGCAGTTTGGAAGTCTTCAGGTAATTCTTCACGGATCGTTTGCTCAATAATACGTCTACCAGCAAAACCAATTAAAGCACCCGGCTCAGCAAAATTAAAATCGCCTAAAGATGCAAAACTAGCAGATACTCCACCTGTAGTTGGATTTGTCATAATTGAAATTGCTAAATAACCTAGCTCGCTATGCTTTTTAAGCGCAGCACTAGTTTTTGCCATTTGCATTAAACTTAAAATACCTTCCTGCATACGAGCTCCGCCGGATGCAGTAAAAATAATAAATGGTGAACCGTCAGATGAAGCTCGCTCAACTGCACGAGTTATTTTTTCTCCGACAACAGATCCCATGCTTCCCATTCGGAATCTTGCATCCATAACTGCAATTACAACAGGAATTCCGTCGATTTTTCCTTTTCCTGTAACAATCGCCTCGTTAAGCTCAGTTTTTTTACGATCCCCTTCAAGCTTCTCTATGTAATCAGGGAAGTGTAGCGGATTTGCAGAAACCATATTTTGATCAAACTCTTCAAAAGTATCTTCATCAATTAAGCTTTCGATTCTTTCGAATGCTGTCATTTGATGGTGATAACCACAATTATTACAAACTTTTAGGTTTTTTATTAATTCTTTTGTAATACTAATTTTTTTACATTTAGGACATTTTGTCATAACACCGTCAGGTAAATCTTGTCTCATTACTTCTGAAGGTATAGATGCATATTTTTTCTTTTTGGAAAATAAGTCTTTGATTTGCAACCTAATTCCTCCTAACTTTTTTAGTACTAAATACTAATAGGATACTATAAATGTTATACACTTTTTGTTAACATTTGTCGATAAAATTCAGCTAAATTTCGTCATTACAACCATTTAACCAACTTGAAATTTGTAGAAAATCTAAAAAAATTAATTTATACATTTTTTATGAAATTCCTTTAATTTCCAACAATCTTTGCGCTTTTTTACCACATCTAAGTATTATATCAGATAAAAAAGGATAGTACTACATTACTTAATTTTAGTATTGTAATACTATCCCCATTAATATTGATATCTGGTAATAAAACTATTTAATTAAAGCTAGTTTTTTTGTTTTTTCTTCGATTTCTTTCGGGTCAACATTCAGTCTCGCAACCCCTGTTTCCATTGCAGCTTTTGCTACACTAGCAGCTACTTTTGGAGCCACTCGAGGATCAAATGGCGCTGGAATAATAAAATCTGGAGATAGATCAGCTTCACTTACTAAGCTTGCAATTGCATTTACTGCAGCAATTTTCATCTCTTCATTAATATGTGTAGCACGAACATCTAATGCTCCACGGAAAATTCCTGGGAATGCAAGAACATTATTTACTTGGTTAGGATAATCACTGCGACCAGTACCGATTACTAAAGCGCCTGCTTCTTTTGCATCTTCAGGCATAATTTCTGGATCTGGATTAGCCATTGCAAAAATAATAGGATTTTCATTCATTGAACGAACCATTTCTTGAGTTACTGCTCCTTTTACAGAAACCCCAATAAATACGTCTGCCCCTTCGAGTACTTCTTTAAGGCTACCTTGAATTTTATCTTTATTTGTGTATTTTGCAACTTCATTTTTTACGCTATTCATACCATTTGGACGCCCTTCGTAAATCGAGCCTTTTGTATCACACATAATAATTTGACGAACACCAAAACGATACAATAATTTTAATATAGCAATACCTGCAGCTCCTGCACCATTTAGGACCACTTTAATATCAGCCATATTTTTATTCACTATTTTTAAAGCATTTACTAAACCTGCAAGTGTAACGATCGCCGTTCCATGTTGATCATCATGGAATATAGGAATATTTGTTTCACGCTTTAAGCGCTCTTCTATTATAAAGCAGTTTGGAGCTGCAATATCCTCTAAATTTATTCCACCAAATGTAGGCTCTAACAATTTTACTGTTTGAATGATTTGCTCTACATCTTGCGTATTTAAGCAGATTGGAAATGCATCAACACCAGCAAAGCTTTTAAATAACGCAGCTTTACCTTCCATTACAGGTAATGCAGCCTCTGGACCAATATTACCTAGTCCAAGAACGGCAGATCCGTCCGAAACTACACCAACCATATTACCTTTCATTGTGTATTCATACACTCTGCTTTTTTCTTCGTAAATTTCTTTACACGGCTCGGCAACACCTGGTGAGTACGCTAAACTTAGTTCTTTAGCATTTGTAACTGGCACCTTAGAAACTGTTTCTAATTTACCTTGATGTACTCTATGCATATGTAATGCTTCTTCACTTAATAATGACAAACTATTCACTCTCCCTAATGTTGACGAGTTGACTTTTCAACTGTATATTTCTTAGTGATTTTCTCTTTAAAAGGTAAAAATTTCTTTTTGTATGATATCACATGTATGTTAATAATAAATAGTTTAGAGAAGAATGTCTATTTCTTTAATACAACATTTGCATCTCCTACAATATTTCTTAACATCGAAAGACAATTCACAGAAGGATTCACATAATAGTGTTCAGATAATTGAACAGCTTTTTTATCTTCTTCATAGTAAAGCACAACTTTCGCATGCCCTTTATACTTAGAGATCGTTTGCTGTATTGTGTACGAAATATTTTTATTAGTATGTCCCGTTATTTTAATAAATAAAGTATACTTCTTTTGGTCGTTTATTTCTTCCATTTCTTCGATTGTAAGGACTTCATTTATTATTAATTGTTTTCTTTCATCCCGTTCATCAACTTTTGCTTTAACTACAACTACTTCTTTTTCTTTTAATTTATGACGGTATTTTTCAAAAGTAGTTGGAAATACAACAGCATCAATTGAAGAACTTAAATCTTCAACTTGTAAAAAAGCCATATGCTGCTGTTTTTTTGTTTTTGTAATCCTTAAGTCCTTAATATAGACAAACAGTAGATGCTCTGTATCTTTCTTCATCATAATTGATGTAATAGTCCCGGCATTACTTTCATTCAGCAACTTCTCGTATTGACTAATCGGATGACCTGATAAATAAGTTCCTAAAGCTTGTTTTTCAAGTTCAAGCTTGATTGAAATTTTCATTGGCTCCACTTTAATAATTTCTGGTTTAGGCACAAAATCTTCATCAAGAAATAAATCAAATTGATCTTCATTTTCAGGTCTTACTATATCCACGTAATCAAAAATCATATCAATATTTGCTAATAGTGTTGCACGGTCGAGCTCAAACTCATCAAAGCATCCCGAAAAAATTAAATTTTCTATACTTTTTCGGTTTAATGCTTTTGGTGAAATTTTAATGCAAACCTCAAAAAAATCTTTATATGGCCGCTTTTGTAGAATTTCTCTTACAGTTGCCATTCCTATATTTTTAATAGCTAATAAACTATATCGAATTCCATTTCCTTCAACTACAAATGCGTATTGACTTTTATTTATTGAAGGTGGATAGATTGGGATCCCTTTTAATTTTGCTTCCCCAATATAATTCGATACTTTCTCTTCACTTCCTATAAAACTCGATAAAAGTGCTGCATAAAATTCTAGAGGAAAATTTGCCTTTAAATATGCTAGTTGATACGCAATCATACTATACGCTACAGCATGACTCCTATTAAATCCATAATTAGCAAATTGGACAATTAAATCGTATACTTCATTTGCAACTTGTTCATCATAACCTTTAGCTATTGCACCTTCTACAAAATGAATTCTTTCTTCATCTAAAACTTCCTTCTTCTTTTTACTTACAGCTCTTCGAAGTAAGTCTGCTTCACTTAAAGTAAATCCTGAAAGTGTCGAAGCAATTTGCATGATTTGCTCTTGATATATGATTACACCATATGTTGGTTTTAATATTTTTTCTAAAACTGGATGAGGATACGTAACATTCTCCAATCCATGCTTATATTGAATAAATCTAGGGATTTGCTCCATTGGACCCGGACGATATAACGCGTTTACAGCCACTATATCTTCAAACTGATTAGGCTGTAATTGCTGTAGTACTCTTCTCATCCCTGATGATTCTAACTGAAATACGCCTGAGGTATCTCCTTTACTAAGAACTTCAAATGTTTTTAGATCTTGTAACGGAATTTCTTCCAAATTAATTACTTCGCCTTTTGCTTCATAAATTAATCGACAGACCTCTTCCAATAAACTTAAGTTACGTAGACCAAGGAAATCCATTTTTACTAATCCAAGCTCTTCAAGGATTTCTGCAGGATATTGTGTTAAAAACACTCCATGATTCCCCTCTTGTAGCGGGACAACATTTGTTAAGGGAAGTTCAGAAATAATTACACCTGCTGCATGGATGCTTGTATGACGAGGTAATCCTTCAACTTGGCAAGCTACCTCAAATATCCGTTTATGAATACCAGAATGTTCAACATGATTTTTAAATGCTTTTGATTGCTCAAAGACATCTTTTAATGAAATTCCTAATGATGATGGAATTAACTTTGAATACCGATCTATTTCAGTTGGTGTAAGCCCCATTACCCTGGCAATATCTCGAATAGCTGCTTTTGCTCCTAATGTTCCGAATGTAATAATTTGTGCAACATGCACATCACCATATTTTGAAGCGACATAATCAATCATTTCATCTCGTCGATGATCTGGAAAGTCAATATCAATATCTGGCATTGTAATTCTTTCTTCATTTAAAAAACGTTCAAATAGTAAATTATAATGTATTGGGTCTACATTCGTAATTTTTAATACGTAAGCCACTAAAGATCCCGCAGCGGAACCACGTCCTGGTCCAACAAATATCCCTTGTTCAAGTGCATATTTAATAAAGTCCCAAACAATGAGGAAGTAATCATTAAATCCCATCTTATTGATTGTATTTAACTCAAATTCTAATCTTTGTTTAAGTTCATCATTTATTTCCCCGTACCGCTCAATCATGCCATTTTCACAAACCATTTTTAAATATTCCACTGTTGAATATTCATCAGGTACTGGATACTTAGGCAATAACGGCTGATGAAAAGGAATCGTTACATTACAGATATCTGAAATATGGATAGTGTTTTGAAATGCTTCTTCCTCATCAGAAAACAGCTTCAATAATTCGGCTTTTGATTTATAATAATATTCGTTGGAATGTAATCTTGGTCTTGATTCGTCCGATAACTTAGTACCATTTTTAACTGAAAATAATGCATCTTGAATAAGTGCATCCTCTTTTTCAATATATCGAACGTCATTTGTAACTACTAAACTGATGTTTGTTTCTTTTTGTACTTGTTTAATGAGTGGATATAGCAAACGATCTTCAGGTAAACCGTGATCTTGAATACTGACAAAAAATTGATCAAAAATTGATTGATACTCTTTTAAATGAACAATAGCTCTTTCTATTTCTCCATTCAGTAGTAAGTTTTCAATTTCTCCCTCGATTCCTGGCGTAATTGCAATCACGCCGTTACTATATGCCGATAACCACTTTTTAGGAATTCCTTCTGGTGATTTTGTCCCTATTATACTTGTAAGTTTTAAAAGGTTTTGATAACCAGTCAGATCTTTTGCTAGAAAAATCATCGGATAAGACTGCTGTTCATCCATTAAAATTGAGATTTTCACCCCAATAATTGGCTTAATCCCCGCTTTTTTACACGCATGATAAAAAGGAATTACCCCGTACATGACATTTTCATCTGCAATAGCAAGCGCAGGATGTCCTTCTCTAACAGCAGCATTAATTAATTCATCTATTTTACATGCGCTTTGCAATAAACTATAAGAACTTTGAACTTGCAAATGAACAAAACTCATCTACATTCCTCCTTACCATCTTTTCAATATAATCTATTCTATCACAAAATACGAACTTACATTCTATTTTTGTTCGTGAAAATTAAAACATATCTTTTATTTTAAACTTACTTTAATACTCATCATACACATAACACTTTGTCCATATATATTAATGGAGGGAGTGAGGACAATTGGAGCTTAAGTTGCCATTTATACCAGCATTAATTTCAATGTATTTTATTTCACTAGGAATCATAATAGGTGGATCGATAATTGGTTCAATCGGTTACTACGTCATTGGACAGCCACCACTTAGCAGCATGTATGATTTATCAATGAAGTTACGAATTTGGGCAATTGTTGGGGCGATTGGTGGAACATTCGATACATTCTATAGTTTTGAAAAAGGATTATTTGAAGGAGAAACAATTGAATTCATTAAGCAAATTTTCATGATTATAGCCGCCATGGGAGGAACTCATACAGGTACAATCATTATCCAATGGTTTACAGGAGAACACGTTTAATGAAAGCTCCTCCAGAACAACTCTCCCACGCTTGGGCTAAATTTTTTGTAGGCATTTTTTTCGGGTTTATCATTAGTTGGCTCGTTTTTATTTATTTTTATGGTGTGACTGAAGAAGAGCAAGTAAAACAAATATCTGAATTAAAAATGCTCAATAAACAATATTTAAGAGATAAAAATATATTTATTGAAAATATGGAGCGAATGAACAAGGAAAAGAAACGAAATTTAACAGTTCAAGATATCAAGGTGACAATTTTAAATTACAAACAATACAATATAAATGCCTTTACTAATAATCAACTTGTTACTGATGTAAAGGATGATCTAAGTAATTTACTTACTCAAGATATTAAAAGCGTTTCACAAAATCGGGAATTATTAAGACGTGCAATCGAAAACAAAGTTTATATTAAAGATGATCGGCGTTTTAAACTTGAAATAGATACAATCTACTTTGATACCGTATTAGAAATCACATTAAAAATAAAAAGCACAAAATAAATGAGAGGCTAGCATTCGATTAGCCTCTCAAATTTATTTTTTTAAGCTTTATTTTTCTTCCCTACAAACCTTTTTTAATTCTTCCACTACTTTTTCTGCTTCTTCCCATGAGAAGACTTTCGCTCCAGAAGCAAGCGGATGTCCACCCCCGTTAAACATAGCAGCTACTCCATTTATAACTGGTCCTTTTGAACGAAGACGTACTCGAATTAAATCCTCTTCCTCTAAAAAGATAACCCAAGCTTTTACTCCTTTTATATGTCCAAGTGAACTTACAGCCAACGAAGCTTGTTCAGAATTAACATTGTATTCATCCATTAGAGCCTTTGTCATGTTTATATGACCGACTCCCTCTTCTGTCAGTTTAAAATTTTGAAGAACATATCCATTTAAATGTGCCATCTCAATTGATGTTTCGTACATATTGTCATATATTTCATTAATTGAAAAATCCTTTTTTATCAAATTACTAGCTGCATGAAAAGTTCTTTCTGTTGTACTTGGAAATAAGAATCTTCCTGTATCTCCAATAATCCCCGCATAAATTAGTCTCGCAGCTTTGTCAGTTACGACTAATTGTTCATTACTACTCTCTGCCAGTTCAAAAATTAACTCACTTGTTGAACTGGCAGTAGTATCTACATGCATAATGTCACCGTATGGATCTACATTCGGATGATGGTCAATTTTAATCAGTTTCTTTCCAGATGAATATCTTGCGTCATCTACTCGTTCAGTATTGGCAGTGTCACAAACAATGACAAGAGCATCCTCATATACTTCATCTGCAATTTCATCCATTTTATATAAATACTCTAGAGATTGTGGCAAATGTCCTACTACATATACTTTTTTAGCGGGATAACTTGCTTTAATCATCTCTGCTAAACCACACTGTGAACCGATTGCATCTGGATCTGGGCGAACATGACGATGAATGATTATCGTATCAAACGAATGTATATCTTTTAAAATTTGTTCCTTCAACATTAAACTCTCCTTTATATGAAAACTTTTGAAATATAGTTTCTATGACTGTAAAATAGAATTATGTATTAGTCATTGAAAGGTGGAAGCTAAGTGAATAGCATTGCAACAATCGTAATTATATCTTTTCTATTCTTCTTATTTTACGTTACCAAATTTTTCTTTACAAGCGAACTATTAACAAAAAAAATTGCCGGGTCACGTGCCAGATTAACTTTTGGATTATTCTTATTGCTTTACGGTATAAATCAAATGGTAGCAAAGCTTGAATTAATCACAATTTGTGTCGGTATTCTTTTCATTCTATTTGGTGCGGCAAATCTATATCGTGGATACTTACAAAATAAGCATTATAAAGCAATTGAAAATAAACAAACTATTTAATCTATAGTAATCTAGAAAGTGAGAAAACTTACATGATGACAGAAGATCTATTTTCATCTAAATTTGATGAACTAGTAGAATTATCACATTCTAGTATTAAACTTCAAAAACTACTTACTTTTGCAGAAGAATTAGAAAATCAAGAGGAATGGGGATATCTATATTACGTTAATATGGAATTAGCAGAAACTGCTTTTTCTATTGGTGAAATAGATTTATTTATTGATACCTTTTTGTGGTGTGTAGATTTATATGATCAAAACGAAGAACGTATCGAGCAAGAGCAGATCCTATGGTTGTACAAGTGGTTGTTAGAAATAATACCTCAGTCCCTCAGATTCTCGTTAGAAGAAATTCACCATTATTTCGAGGATTTTAAGAATCGTTTAGTAATTGCTAACTATTCTTTAAGACCTTATTTTCAATCTCTATTTATAATGAATTTATATTTAAATCAAATTGATTACGCAAAACAAAACTTTCAACTATATAAAAAATCTCCAAAGGATCATTTAAGTAATTGCGAAAAATGTGAAATGTATGGTGAAATGATTTATTTACTAAAAACGGATCATCTTCAAGAAGCGTTAAATTTACAAAATAAAATAATGAATAGCTCAGTTGATTGTGACGAAGCGATTCACAAATCCTACTCAAAATTACTGCTTCCTTTATTAGAAGAAAGCAAAATAGATGAAGCATTAATTATTCAACAAAAAGCTTATTTTGTAACATACAATCGCACAAAATACATTCCTGAACTAAGTGAACAAATGATCTTTTTAACTTTTTGTGATCCTGACAGAGCAATTGAATTGTTCTATAAACATGTTGATTTATGTGATAATCTTTCAAATCTATCATATAAATTCGAGTTTTGGCTAGCAGCATTATTTATGGCGAAAAAATTGAAAATAAATGAAGATGAATTTATTTATGACTTAGAGAAATTAGAGAAAATTGTATATGACTTAGCAAAAGATTTTGATACTAGAAACGAAAATAATGAATTTGTTAATCGAGTTACTAAACTACTTTCGAAATAAATATACGGGATGATATTTTCATAAACTTCAAAGGCAGGGAATGGTTTCCTGCTTTTTTTTTACGTAATTAAAAAATAATGGAAGCCCTAATAGAGCTTCCTCGCTGTTAAAAAACAAACTTCTCAATTTAAATTACCAAATTTTCGTAAAGGAGTAGTGTGATGTTGATTTCCACTACAGGATACTCGCTTTCCATGGGGCGAGACCTTAGCCTCCTCGTCACGTTCGTTCCTGTAGGGTCTCAGGCGTCCTGCATATCCCATAGG
>NZ_NUQC01000067.1:0-25464 GCF_002585125.1 Bacillus sp. AFS029533
GGTAACACTGAAATGGTTTTCATTAAGAATCAAAAAAGGAGCCTCAAATAGTGAGACTCCCTCCAGTCTTATTAACAATCAATCCCTTAAAATAATACCATTGATCCTGGACCAGTGAGCAATAACCCTACTGCGGCTGCAATAATTAATAGATTAAACTCAAATCCATTCGAACTATTCCAGAATCCGTTCTTTATATGAACTTTTATTACCGCTACTGCCATCACTACTATTATCAACCATGCACCTATTTCTGTATATACCCCAGCCGCTACAAAGAATCCACCTACAACTTCTGCCACTCCTGTTATAAAAGCAAAAAATGCTCCAGGTTTGATTCCAATCGACTCTAGCCATTGTCCAGTTCCTTTAATACCGTAACCACCAAACCAACCAAATACTTTCTGCACCCCGTGACCTAATAAAATAATACCTAAAACAAGTCTAATAACTAATAGGCCTTCATCAAGCATATCTCCACCTCAATTCTCTTTAATTTGAGATATTTAGTGCATAATTATTTTTATTCTTTTTTTGACATATATATGACCTTTATTATAAATTTTTAAAAATGAATCAGTTTTCTTGTCTTTGAGGAATAGAATACTATAACAGAAGATTTTCTAACTCAAAAGGAGAGCATGAATCATGAAAAAAGTCGTTCCACTAACTGTAATCGGCTTTTGGATTTTAATGCTACTACTCGCAATTCGATATCATTTATTTCATTTATCATTGCAAGATATAAAACAGTTTATTGCTAATTCTTCCTTCAATCCGATGCTATTATTTGTCGCAATTTTCTGTGCAAGAATCTTTCTATTCATTCCGAGCTCTGTATTAATTGTAGTAGGTAGCTTGTTTTTCCACCCGTTTGAAACCATTCTCTTATCATTAATTGGAATGGCCATCACAGAAACAATTATTTACTTATTAAGTAGAAGTATTTTTAGTGATTCGATCCAGCAATTCATGGAGAATAAATATCCCTCTCTATTTGAAGAGATTATTTCGAACCGAAAGAGATACTTATTCTTAACAGTTGCCACTCCACTAGCTCCAACAGATGGTGCATGCTTCATCGCAGCCTCAACTAATATGAAATACTTGTCCTATATAGCAATTGTGTTTGCTGGTAATATTCCGATTGCAGTTCTTTATACGTTATACGGAAATTTCTTACTTGGCTCACCATGGATTACAATCTGTATTACTGCTACAATCTTAGTCGGATTTTTCATTTTCATTTCTTTAAAAAAGAGACAAAAAAAGGATACACATTTCTCAGCCTAAACTTTTTCAATATGTATTTTAAAAAATTATTAATAAATAAATCGATTTTTATATATAAATTAAACTATACTAAGATTAATTAGAATTTTTTAAGAAACCGAGGTAAAAAGATGGAAACAAATAAGATTTTGTCCTCATTATGTTATTTTAGCGTATTCTTCGCACCTTTCTTATTCCCAATAATTGTTTATTTCGTCGCAAAGGATCAACAACTAAAATCGCATTCTAAACGAGCATTTTTTTCACATATCCTACCATTTCTAACAATTATTATTTTAGCGATTATTTCCCTTTTCACTTTTAATACTTTTGGTGACGGTGCAGGTTTTGCTCTTATAGGTGGATTTATATTAGCATTCATTGTTAATTTAATCGTCTTTATATGGAATATTGTTCAAGGTATTAAAGTGCTGATGTAAATTCGTCATGTTTTCTACATTATTTCTCAGGAAATTTTCAATTTCGACAAATGCAATTTTAAACTTTCTTAATAAGTAAAAAGGCAATGTAATGTTAAACCATTACATTGCCTTTTTTTATTATTCACTTTGGGTAACATAAGCTTCTTTTGAATTAGTTCGTTTAATTGATTTCTTAATTATAAATGATAAAGATAAGATGCAGGCAATTACAATGGAGCTAGTTAAAGCTATTTGCGATGTTGTTAAGGAGAAAAATTTAGCCAAATAGACAGAGTATGATAGTAGAGATGATGTAATTAATTTTGAAATCGAAGCAATTAATAGAAACTTTTTGAAAGATACTTTACTAATTCCTGCCCCGACACAAATAATTTCATCTGGTAAAATCGGAATGATAAACATTAAAGTTAATATAATTGTTTCATTTTTTTTGACATATTCCTGATATTTTTTTAACTGTCTTTCTTTAACAAACTTTGAAACTAGTTTAAGTCCACCTATTCTTGCTAAGAAATACATAATGACAATACCTAAAGTTGAACCTAAAAATCCAATTAATGCTCCTGAAAACGATCCAATTACTGCACTACCAGCAGGAATAGTAAGTGCTTCTGGTAAAGGTAAAAAAATCGGTTGAAATAAACAGATTAAGAAAAATAGTAATTTTGCAGTTGCGATATGATTGGTTAATAATCGCTCAACTCCGTACTGATCTATAAATACTAGAAATTGACTAGCATAAAATACAATTCCAACTACTGCTATACAAAGTAGTAAACTAATTAGCGCTATTTTTGTAACCTTTAAAAACTTTCTATGATTCGAGACAACTAGATAGAAATCTAGTAGCAGAATTCCCATGATTGCAAAAATGAATGATATTTTATAGATCGTTACGACAGTAGGTAAACTAGTGACTAATATTAAGATCGATATTGTAGCTAATACTATGTGTAGCGTAAGTTCTTTCATCGTATTAAACTGTTTATTCTCTTTCTTCAAAGTAATCAACTCCTCTACTACAGCTTGACCGTTCAATGTTTTTCGCTACTATGTTTATCGTAACGAAACTGTAAATAATTTGAAACGAACTTAAGTATTAAACTTACTAAGTCTTAAGTCTTACGGTGAGGAAGTTTTTGTAATTGAAATTGTTATATTCGAATATTCGACCCTTAGTACAAAATGCCTCTATGATTTAGATCGAATATATTAATTTTTTTAAAAAGATTTGAAAGTCGTTTACACGCTGTTGAAAATAACCTTGTCAACTAATAACCAAATTTTCGTAAAGGAATCTTAGTGATGTTGATTTCCACTCCGGGATGCTCGCTTTCCATGGGGCGAGACCTGAGCCGCCTCGGCGAGCCTGTGGGGTCTCAGCCTTCCCGCATATCCCATAGGAGTCGAGCACCCCTCCGCTCCAATCAACTTATTCATCAAAAGAAAGGTTACTCTAAAAAACCAATCTAAAATCCTTTACTTAGAGTATCATAACAGTTTGATAATGGGTTTATAGATAAATTTAGATATAACATCAGAGTATTAAAATAATCATTTAAAAATTAGCCCTCAAATATTTTTACTTCTCCGGAATAAACAATTACTAGAGTTCGTTGATATTATAAAACTGCTTAAACAACTAACATTTAAAATCATTATTAAGAAATCTAAAAATGAATTAATTATCAATTCACTTACTATACTTTTGACCATTTTATATTTCAACACTCTAAAAACGACTGTCAAAGGTTTGACAGTCGTTTACTTTTTTAAAATTAGAAATCAAAATTGTCAGGGTCTGGGCCAACACGAAGATTTTGGTTCAGTGAGTTAATTTGGTTCATATCTTCTTCTGTTAGTTCAAAATCAAAAATATTTGCGTTTTCTTGAATGCGGTGTTCTTTGATTGATTTTGGTATGATTACTACACCGTTTTGTAAATGCCAACGTAATACAACTTGAGCAATTGATTTATTATGTTTGTTTGCTATTTGTGATAAGGTTTCGTTTTCAAATAATTGTCCTTGCATTAATGGAGCCCACGCTTCTACTTGAATTGAATTTTCTTTTAAAAATTCTCTTAGTTCAACTTGACTTAGCATTGGGTGTAATTCAACTTGATTAATCATAGGCATTATTTCAGCATGCGCCATGACTTCTTTCAAGTGGTGAATTTGGAAGTTACTCATTCCAATTGCTTTTACTTTTCCGTTTTTATATAGTGTTTCAAGTGCTTTCCATGATTCAACATATTTACCTTCAACTGGCCAGTGGATTAAATATAGGTCTAAATAATCAAGACCTAGTTTTTTCAAACTTAATTCAAAAGCATCGATAGTTGATTGGTAGCCTAGATCGGCATTCCAAACCTTTGAAGTAATAAATAAGTCTTCTCGTTTAAGATCATTTTCTTCAAGAGCTTCTCTAATCCCTTGCCCTACACCTTCTTCGTTTTGATAGATCGCTGCAGTATCGATACTACGGTAGCCATTACGTATTGCAGCTTTTACAGAATCAATTACGACTTGTCCGTCTTCTACTTGGAAAACTCCTAACCCTATAACTGGCATTTCTAAACCATTATTTAACTTAACTAAATTATTCATTTTTATTTCTCCTTTTATCTATTTTATTTTTTAAAATTTACTTTTTCTTTTCTAAAGAAGCGCTCCATATACTTAGCAGAACTGCTCCTAATACCATGATTCCACCTATCCACGGTGTATGAATCAAGCCAATTGTATCAACGACTAAACCACCAATAAATGCTCCAATTGCAATACCTACGTTGAATGCTGCTATATTTAACGCTGATGCAATATCTACTGCAGATGGGACATACTTCTCAGCTAATTTCACAACATAAATTTGTAGACCAGGTACATTCATAAAAGCAAGCAAGCCTAAAAAGAAAATCGTTACAATTCCTACTAGTTTAAATGGAGCCGTAAACGATAGAATGATGAGAACAATCGCTTGAACGGCAAACATCCACGTTAATGCTTTTAAAGGATTTTTATTAGCCGCTTTTCCACCGATCGTGTTACCAAGTGCTACTGCAATTCCATAAACAAGTAAGATAATACTTACAGAGTTTGGAGCAAAGCCGGTAATATTTTCAAGGATTGGTGACAAGTATGTGAATGCTACAAAAGTACCTCCATATCCTAATGCTGTAATAGCAAAAGCTAAAAGTAATGGTCCATTTTTTAAAACTTTCAGGTTATCACTAAATTTTGATGCCGGTGGCTGTTTAATTGTTTTTGGAACTAGTATTGCAATTGCAATGATTGCTATAACACCTAGTAATGCTACAGCTCCAAAAGTTGATCTCCATCCAAAATGTTGACCAATAAACGTGCCTAATGGAACACCTGTTACAGTCGCAACAGTCAAACCTGTAAACATAAATGCAATCGCACTTGCACGTTTGTTTTCAGGCACTACATCGGCGGCAATTGTTGAACCGATTGAGAAGAATACACCATGTGAAAATGAAGTAATGATTCGAGCAACTAACAATAAACCAAAACTAGTTGAAAAAGCAGCAACACTATTTCCTATGATAAAAATAACCATTAATAGCATTAGTAACGATTTTCGACCAATTTTGTTTGTTAATGCGGTTAAAATTGGTGCTCCAAATGCAACACCCATCGCATATCCAGAAATTAATAATCCCGCTAAAGTGATTGAAATGTTCAAATCACCAGCAAGAGTTGATAATAAACCAACGGGAACAAATTCGGTTGTTCCGATACCAAATGCACTAATGGCAAGAGCCATTAACGCAGGAGTGCCACTTTTTTTCTCTTGCATCTCAATTGAAGCAGCGGTTGAACTCATAGAGAATCCTCCTTGTTATTGTTATTTTTTATGATTAGTTTGAATACAAGAGACGTGGCGCCTGAATAAAGTCTCATTGTCATTCAAAACATAAATGAAATGGAATAGTAAAATGATCAACGTTTCCTTTATAAAAATACTTTTTAGTAAATGTTTGTTAATCAATTAACTATTTGTCATTATGAGCGATAGGAATAAGTTAGAGAAGTATGTACTTTGAAGTGATATAGTTACTTTTTAGTAACATTTAAGAGAATAAAGGCTTAAAACAGAGAAAAAATTACAAAAAGTTTTTTAACAGACTTGAAACTACACAGTTTGCGAAGAGAATGTTATGATATTTTAATCATTAAAAATATGTTGCATAGGTCGTTTTGTTTAAATATGAATGAGGGAGAGGAGAAAATGAAAAAATACAATATTCCGGTTGAAGCTTCATTAGATGTAATTGGTGGTAAATGGAAGGTAGTAATTCTTTGTCATTTGACAAAAGGGACGAAAAGAACTTCTCAGTTAAAAAAGTTAATGCCGAACATTACCCAAAAAATGTTAACTCAACAACTGAAAGAATTACAAGAAGACAATATCGTTCATCGAAAAGTATTTAATCAGGTTCCTCCAAAAGTGGAATATTCCTTAACGGATTACGGATGGTCTTTAAAAGAAGTATTAGATCTACTGTGCACTTGGGGAGAAAACCATATTGAAACAATGTATCCTAATAAAAATGACGTACTTCTTCCACCAGTTGAGGATGAAGTAACTCTATAAAATAAAAACTCCTTCTATTGAAAGGAGTTTTTTTAAGAGTGTTGAAATATAAAATGGTTAATAGGGGAAACAGACATTAAATGAACATTATTTAATGATGAAATTATCATTTTTAATGGTTTTAAATGTTAATATGTTTGAGCAATTTCATGATTCTAATAACACAAGTAATGATTTTTTTCAGAAGTTAAAAAATTATGAGCTAATTTTTAGAAAAACAAATTCAATTGATTAGTTTAGTTTAAATAATGTTCGATATTAATTGACCTACAAACTGATTAATAAACAACTGTTAGGTTACTTTAGTAAAGGCTATTTGATTAGTATTTATTGCAGAGACTTTTTTTGATGAATANNGTAGTGGAAATCAACATCACTCTACTCCTTTTACGAAAATTTGGTAATTTAATTGACAAAATTGTTTTTCAATAGCGTGAAAAAACTCCTTCTAAATGAAAGGAGTTTTTATCTGCAATCTAATTAAAATTAACTTTTATTTTTTGTGCTTTCGCAATTACTTTATGCTGATTATCCAATACATCGCTAGTTGTTAGCTCAATCCATTTCAAGCTAGGATCCGTATGATCAACTATAAATCCCATTGCTCCTTGCTTTGAACTATTAGGACTCATTTCCCCACCTAAATATTCAATATAGAAGTCATCTTTAAATTCCTTTACTTCATTATTACTCGTCATCAAATGGGCAACTGGACCAAAGTGTAATTGTTTATTCGAGTGATTAATGATTTCTACCTCTACCTTAATGAATCGAAAACTTTCATAGCTTTCTGTATAATAATGAAAATAATCCATTAAAGAATAGGTCGGTAAGTTTTTAATCAGCTTAATCTGTTTAAGTTTCATTTCAATTGGACCAATTGAATAGGACTCATTTAATGAAGCAATGCCCTCTAAAGTAACTTCTCCTTTATCATCTTTAAGTGTTTGACCTTTAAGGAGTAAACCCGTATCATCTGAAACCTGTGGATTAGGAACATATACATCGTTTAAAGACTTTGCTCGGCTTTTAGAGATTGTAGAGACCTTTTTTATATTCTCTGCTGAAGCAGTTGTTTTCTCTTTCTGAACTAAGCTACATCCTGAAAGCATTAAAGAAAGTAAAATAAATGGAATCAATTTTTTCATCTAAATCCCCTTTCATCCTTAAATCCCGTTAAATAAGTTCATTTAACGGGATCTGATTTATTACTTATTTACCATTCTTTAATATTCTAAAGATGTTTTTTGCTTGGTCAGTATTATCAATTTTCCCTGCAAATAATTGGCTGCCAGGTCCATATGCATAAACATTTACGTCTTCACCTGTATGACCACCAGTAGTCCAACCAGTTACTGAACGGTTATCAAAAATTGCTTCGATTGCATTATCAATCTCTACCATATTTTTTGACTCTGCTGCTTTTTTAACAGATTGAATTTCTTCAGGCTTCAATTCTAAGTTAATATTCGATTTTAATGTTTTTTCTACTTCTGCACCTTTACTAATTTGTTCAGCCATGAAATCTGGCGTACGTTTAGCTGCAGCAATCGGTGCACCGTACCAATTGTAATCACCTTTTGCACCGATAGAATAGCCACCTGTTGAGTGGTCAGCTGTTGCAACGACTAATGTATGCTTGTCCTTTTTAGCAAATGCGATTGCAGCTTTAAATGCTTTTTCAAAATCTTCCATTTCACTCATAGCTGCTACAATATCATTGTCATGTCCAGCCCAATCAATTTGACTACCTTCTACCATTAAAAAGAAGCCATCTTTATCTCTACTTAATTTATTAATAGCTGTATTTGTCATATCGCTTAATGATGGCATTGAATCATCACGATCGATCATTTTCGGCATTCCACCTGGTGCGAATAAGCCTAACATTTTATTATTTTTATCATTTAACATTTGATTTTTATTCGTTACATAAGAGTAGCCATCTTTTTTAAATTGCTTTGTTAAATCACGGTCTTCTCGTACAAAATTACTTAATCCGCCACCAAGCATGACATCTATTTTATGTCCACCTTTAATTAGTTCATCATAATAATCATCTGCAATTGCATTCATATTTTTACGACTTACATCGTGAGCTCCATAAGACGCCGGTGTAGCATGTGTAATTTCTGAAGTAGCTACAAGCCCTGTTGCTTTTCCTTTTTCCTTTGCAGCCTCTAGTACTGTTTTTACACTTGAGCCATCATTATCTACGCCTATTGCAGCATTATATGTTTTAACTCCCGCTGACATAGCTGTTGCCGCTGCTGCAGAGTCAGTAATATTTTGCTTTGGATCCTCAGGATATGTCATTTGTTGCCCTACTAAGTAATGATCGAATTCTGTTTGTTCTACTACATTTGTTTTTGGATTATCTTTTAAATAACGATAGGCAGTCGTGTATGATACACCCATTCCATCTCCAATTAAAAAGATTACATTTCTGATTTCATTCTTGTTTGTTTCCTTAGCTTGTACTTTATGATTTGCAAATGAGCCAATAAACGAACCAAATGCCATTGTTGAAAGCACCGCCACTGGAATTAACTTTTTCTTAAGTTTGTTTCTGAACATAAAAAAACCCCCTAAAAATTAAAATTTCATTAGATTTCACCTCTTAATTTTAATGAAATTTTATTAATTTACTTTGGAGGTTCTGTAAATAGAGTATTAAGAATTGTTTTTACTATATTAATTTTCTTAATTAAAACCAACCACAACTTTTCTTAGCATTCAAATATAAACTGACTAGTTCCGTCTTCTTCACAAAAACATCACATTTTTGAACTAAACTATCTAATTGAATAGAGTGGTTAATTTAACTAAAACAATAATATTTCATAATCACAAGGTTTTACATTATATTAAATTAAGCACGAATTTTACACAAAGAAGGAGATTTATATGAAAAAAGGTTTATCAATTATTATTTTACTGCTATTTTTATTCCCATCTATGGCGAGTGCCCATACCAAGCTTGTTTCTTCTAATCCATCAAATGGGCAAATAATCACTGAACCAATTAAACAAATTACGCTTGAATTTGAAGAAGCACTTGAGCAATTAGGTACGATCAAATTGTATAAAGCTGGAACTGCTACAGCTGTTACAAACGTGCAAGTTAAAGAGAATAAATTAATTGCTGATTTACCAAACGATCTAGAAAATGGTGATTATAAGATTGAGTGGAAAGTTGTAAGTGAAGATGGTCATCCAGTAACAGGTCAAATTCCATTCAAAGTGCAATTGAAGCAAGTTGAAACTAAAACGACAACTGAAAGTAAAACAACTGACAAAGCAGTTAAGGATCAAACGCCAGCTAAAGAAAAACAAAAAGAGGCTACTCCTAAAAAAGAAAGATCTAAATATCTTATTCCATTAATCGCAATTGGGCTTTTTGGAATCGCGTTAATGGTTGGTGGAGTTGTTCTTTGGAATAGAAAATGAGTTATATTGTTCCAATCACGGAGTTCATAACATATATCCTTTATTCGATATTAGCAGGAAAGTTTGTTTTAGATTTTGTACCGTCAGATAAAAAACCAACAATCAGAATTTCGAAAGGTGCTGTTTATTTAGTTATTGTCGGCATATTATTCTTTTCACTATTTCCTGCTCTACGAATTATTACTTTTTTCTTAGATGATGTTCATCTTAAAACAGCCCTTTATTCTGTTTTCATAAAAACAGCTGTTGGTAATGCATGGATTTACTCGAGTATGTTTGCCATTATGCTTGTCATTAATATTTATAGCGATGGTAAAAAGTTTTTTAATTTCTTTTGGCTATTTATGATGATTTTAAGTATCGGTTATGCTGGTCATATAACCTCTATGAATTTTTGGACGGGTTTTATCTTTCAAAGTAGTCATTTTCTAATGGTTTCTATTTGGAGTGGAATTCTATTTAACGTCACTTGGCTAGCTAAGGACACTAATAACTATGGTCGTTTCTTAAAATGGTTTACACCTTTAGCCATCATATGTGTTGTTATTATATTTATTAGTGGTGTAGTCTTAATGCTAGAAGTCGTTAAATTAAAAGACTATACAAATGCTTGGTTGCTTCCTTATGGACAGATGTTAGTCTTGAAGCACATCAGCATCATTCCAGTATTGTTTTTTGCTTTTTTCAATGGTGTACTAATGAGAAAGTCCGCTGAAGGCCCTTCGAGTAATATTCGTAGTTGGTTAAAAGCAGAGTATATTACCATCATAATTGTATTCTTTTTTACAGCTATAATGGGTACTAAATCTCCACCGCATAATATTAATTTAACTTTGCAAAATGAGGGTCCATCTAAATGGATTGAATGGATTATGGGGATTGATATTACTTTACCTATTAGAATAGCTTTTAGTTTTACGGTTGAAGGAACGATGTTAATGAGTATGTCGATCATCTTCCTAGTATTACTAGTCATCAGCTTTATGAAAAAGACAAAAATCATGTTACCAATTACATTTAGTCTTTGCTTTTTGTTTACAATGTATCTTGGACTAATGTATAGCGTATTTGTTCAGTAAAAAAAGATTGTANNTACAATCTTTTTTTACTGAATTTCTATCTTAACTTCCATGTCTCCATTTAGTTGGTTTTCCTGATTTAGGGCAATTAGGGAACTTTTGTCCTGCTTCTAATTCAATATGCTCCCCGTCTGCGTCAGTATAGTAGCCCGAAATCATAACTGTTTCACCTGTATCATGTGTATGTCCAAATCCTTGATTATCCATGATAAACCTCCTTTTCAATTGAACTAGAATTACTATTTCCTTCATCAAAGTTAATTATTCGATTACTACATCTTTTTTAGGATTTTTTGCTTATCTTTCTCGAATTTGTTTATCATGTACGATGTTTCTCCACTTTAAGTCCCCTCGCTCTAAACCATGAATTAAAATTTCTGCTGTTCCCATGTTTGTTGCTAAAGGAATTGAGTAAACATCACATAAACGAATTAAAGCCAAAATATCCGGTTCATGTGGTTGCGCTGTGAGTGGATCGCGAAAGAAGATTACAATATCCATCAAATTCTTAGCTATTAAGGCACCGATTTCTTGATCTCCCCCTAGTGGTCCAGAATTAAATCGGTGTATTTTTAAATTTGTATTTTCCATTATTTTTGTTCCAGTTGTTCCTGTTGAATATAATTCATGTTTTGATAAGATAGATTCATATGCCATTGCAAAATTTACTAAATCTTTTTTCTTTTGATCGTGTGCAATGAAAGCAATTTTCAAAGTCAACATTCCTCTCTTTTAGGAAAAATGGATTTCCAATTTCGGCAATTGTTCTTTTTAAACATTGGGAAATACGCCATTCAAATTTACCATTTATATTTTTTACTTCTTTGTATCGGTTATTCTACTCTTGTGGCATATGTCTTTTTACTACTCATATTAGAAGTTGGAATCCGAATAGTAAACGTACTTCCTTTTCCAACTTCACTATTTACTTGAATAGTTCCATTATGAATTTCCACGATCCATTTTGCAATTGCCAAGCCTAAACCATGGCTACCAATTTGTCTAGATCTAGCTTTATCTGATCGATAAAAACGATCAAATATTCGGGCGTGGTCCTCCGGTTTAATCCCAATACCAGTATCTGTTACTTGAATACATAGTTCATTTTCTTTATTCGAAAGAACTAACTGAACCTCTCCTCCAATTGGCGTATACTTAATCCCATTATCTATTAATATATATAAGAGCTGTGATAACTTTTCAGAGTCTCCCTCAGCGATTACATTCTCTGAAGCAGTTAAGTTTAAATTGATTTGTTTAGATGCAGCTAACGGTTGTAGAGATCCTATCGCCTTTTCTGCAATGGAGCGAAACTCAAACTTTTCTAATTTAATTTCAACTTGATCTGAGTCTGAACGAGCTAAAGTTAATAATCCGCTGACTAAGTTTGTCATCCTTTTTACTTCGTCTTTCATATTAAATAAAAGCTTTCGAGAAAAATCATCTTTCTCTGTATCAATCGTCATTTCCATTGCATCTATCGACGATAACAAAACGCTTAATGGTGTTCTTAATTCATGAGAAGCATCTGCAACAAATTCGCGTTGTCGGTTAAATGATTTAAAGATAGGAATCATCGCTTTTTTTGACATAAAAAAACTGATATATAGTGCAACTCCAGAAAATACGATTGTTAAGCCAACCAATATGATGACAACAAATTTAAATAAATGGTAAACATCTGAAATATCTTTTCCAACATAGATCGTACCGATGAAATCTCCCTTATAAAATAGTGGTTTACCTGATACCATCAAACTAATCTCTTTTCGATTTGAAGGAACATGTATTTCATGATCATGGAATTTTCTCATGTCCTTTTCAAACTCTTCATGTTCTAATTTAATTTTTACCTTTCGTGTTTCATTTCCTTTAGGAATCCAATCTTTTATTTGCCCAAACAGCCTTGACCTTATTTGTGGGATATCCTCCTGTCCCATTATTAATTCACCATTTGGATTAACGACATAATAAAAAAATTGATCGACACCTGCTAAAACTACCTCTTTGTCATCATCCTGGAGGTTTCCTTGTTGATTTTGAATCATATAGTTTTCGATAATCTTTGCTTCTTGACTAGCCAATGATTCCACTGTACGTCTTTGATCATTCATTATGACTACATATAACGCTGCAAAGACGATGATGATGAATATAATTAGAAAAAGCATAACAAGTCCGCTATATAGTATCGTTAGGCGATTTTGCGTACGCTTAAAAACATCTCTACCTCCGCGATTTCGAAAATCACGTAAAGAAGAAATAAGATTAGTTATCAAATTTATATCCTACCCCTCTAATGCTTTGTAGCAAATCTTGTTTACCAAGCAAATCTAGTTTCTTTCGAAGAAGTTTAACAGTGGCATCAATCGTTTTCATTGCAACATCTGAATCAAAACCCCATACCCGCTCCAAAATAATTTCACGAGGTAATACTTGCCCTTTATTTTGTATTAAAAAATCAACTAATTGAAATTCGCGAGGGCTTAATTGAATTTCAGTATCTCCACCTCTGATTGATTGGCTTGTACGATTAAGAATCATATCACTAATAATAATTTCTTCCTCTAATATAGGAGCATAATTACGTCTAGAAAGCGCTCTTAATCGAGCAAGTAGCTCATCAATTTCAAAAGGTTTAACTAAATAATCATCAGCTCCTGAGTCCAGTCCTACAATGCGGTCCTCTAGGGCGTCTTTAGCCGTAAGGATTAAAATCGCTCCTGAATATCCTTCTTTGCGTAACCTACGACACACTTCTATTCCTGTTCCACCTGGCATCATCCAATCTAATACTAATACATCATAATGACTGTTTGTAGAGTAATAGTAGGCTTCTTCTCCCTCTGTAACCCATTCCACTTTATAACCTGCTTTTTTCTTTAACATATAACTGATTAGCTCACCGAGTTTCAAATCATCTTCAGCTACTAGTATATTCATCATCAAAAATACTCCCTCGTTTTATATAAGTATCTCTATTTTTTTTCGGTTATCTTCTTCATCTTTTCCATTTTCAAATCAATTATAAAATAAAAGGAAGCACCCGTTAATTAATACGGTGCTCCCCTATATTTCTTTTAGATCATGACCTTACGCAGTTTCCACAGCATGCTGTTTTAGCTGTTTTAGCTTTTGTAGCTCTTCTTCTACTTCTTCACTCATTACGTTATCTTTATATCCATTAGATAGGTTAGTATGATATGCAAATTTATTTTGAGCTTGTACTTCTGCCTCCATCATAAGTATTCGATCTTCTGCACGTGATATGCCATTTGCGATTGTTTCTGAATTAAATGAAACAGATGTTTGTTGAATTTGTTTAATTGATTTTGCAATATTTGCTCTAGAAACTAGTAACAGTCTCTTATGCAGATATTCATCATATTTACCTTTCAGTTCATCTAATTTTTCATAAAGTGACTGAGTTTGATTTTGAATTGTATTTAGTTGCTCTGTATAGAGACTTAACTGTTTTTCATGAACAAGTTTTTCCTGTATTGCCAGTTTTGCAATGGAATCTTCACCATTTTCAACTGCTAGCTTAGCTTGTCCACTTCTTTTGTTTACCAGCCCTTCTGTCTCTAAAATCAATGCTTTTTGCTTATTCTCTAGATAGATTTGACGAGAGAGTGCTTCCTGACCTTTCAAAAGATCTTCTTCCATTTCTCTAATATATTGATTTAACATTGAGATTGGATCTTCTAAACCATCCAATGCTCCATTCACTTTAGCCAATGATATTGATTTCATTCTTTTAAAAATGCCCATTTTATTTATTCTCCTTTTTTGACAATAGATTTTTTTCCCATTTATCCAATAAGTCTGCGTTTGTTCTGTTTATAGGTGTATTAAAACTAGTTGTATCTAATGAAATTTGATTAACCTGGCTAGCTTGTCCCTTTTTAACTAACTTTTTAAAGATAAAAGTCACTACCGCAATTGCGATTAAAAGGAATAATACTAAACCAATCCAAGAAAAATCATGAAAATGGTGTGGACCATGCATTATCTGATGTGATCTAAATTCGTTTCGACCGCCTCTATCCATGTACATTGAATGTTGATCAGCAAAACGTCTTTCATGAAAGCCACCTAGTAATCTAAGAAAAAAGTGTACCCCTAAAACAAAAACTGCAGTTATAGAGACCCACGTAAATATTCTCTTTACTCTTTTATTCATGTTATTTCCCTCCTCTCATTTCTTAATAAATTGAATTCTAATAGAGGATGGTGAAATTATGGTGAAAACCAAAAATTAATTTTGTTCATAAAAAAAGATAGGTAACAGATTTTCATCTGCATTCCTATCTCTTTTTCTTTTAAAATTATTTGATTAATCCGGTCCCTTTAATTTTCACTTCAGACTTAATCTTAAAGGCTAGGCTATCGTACTTTTTGTTCCATAATGATAAATTTCTATTTTCGCTATTCCTAGATAAGTATCTTAAACCAAAACCGATTGGATCAATGTCTTTTTCTTTTATTTTAATTAGTAAAGCTTTAGTCTCTGCACTTATTTTATCTTCCAATTGCTTATTAAGTTTTGGTATGTCACTTTCTTTGATCGAATCAAGGTCATCAATCTTTTCTTCTATAACCGCTCTCACCTTAATCGTATAATTGGCAACAATATTTTTATTTTGATGTTTTAATTTGTAATTTGCCTTTCCTTTTTCTAAATTCATTACAAACATAACTTTCTTGTTTTTGACCTTTAAGCTTTCATCGTAAATTCCAGTCGTTAAAAGTCGATAAGTTTCTGATTCACTTGGACTGAGGTCCATAATCATTTTACTCTTATCAAATAATGCTATTCGGTCTACTAATAAATCTTTTTTATTTGATTCAATAATAGGCATAACGATGTCTATTCCGTCTTCTGTTTCTCTCCTATATGCGTCGAAAAGACAAACTGAATCTATGTATGGCGATTCAGTTCTACTAAAATCAAAATATGATTTTAAAACACCGCCTGATACTTGTTCTTGTATAGGCTTAAAGTTAAGCACTTCAAATGCATTCGGTTTAGCAACGCTTAAATAAGACGTCATTTGAATATCCGGTCTTCTTACAAAAAACTCTAATAGCGGTTGTATATTACTTTTAGCTAATTTTTCTCCAATCACAATCGCACTACTATGTCCATAAACCAATTCCTTATCAATCTGTGATTTCATTAAGTTAAGACCTTCTGAAATCGAGTCAGTATTTGCTGTGAGTATAAGAAATTCTGATTTTGGTATTTTCGGATCTCCATTAGGAATTGCTACTTTAATCATCACTTTATATTTTTTTTGAGGATCCTCAGATTGATCAATTCCAATAGATGTTACGAATGCTCTCTTATCAATATCTTTAAAGGTACATCCAGATAATAGGAGCGTTGCACCAATCATAAAAAAGCTAAGACTTAAATAACGTTCCTTTTTTTTATAGACGCATACAATAACGAAATGATTAATAAGAAGTTTGAGATAGCATTTAAATTGAAATACAAAGTAAAATATTTTACTAAATCTGTTTCTCTTATTAGAAGTTGAATAACTGTAGTTAAACAGATAAAGAAGGAAATTAATAACCATTTATAAGATCCTCCATAACTTAAATTGAGAGTTTTAAAAAGCTCTAATGAGGTATGCCAGCTAAGTATGATATATATTAATGAAATAATGATTTGGCCAAACAGTAGAATGTAAATAACCCTCTCTACTATCAAATAGTCAAAATGCATACTATCAACTGTCGTTAACCAAACAAACACTTCTTTCCTAACACCGTTTAAGCCTAAGTATCCGATTGGTATTAAATAATTACTGCAGATTATAAACATCCCACATAGAAAAATCCAAAGAAGAAATTTTTTGGTTATAAAATTTAAATTTATTTTTTCATTAAAAATAATTAAATTAGAGAATCCCGTAAAGACAAATAGGGCAGCGGTGAACGCACTAATTTTTGGTAGATGTTTGAAATAGTTAATAGATTGGTAAAGGGAATCGACTACAACAAAACGATCAGTCAAAAATCTTATAAGCACAAATAAAACAATTGGAATATGAAGTATTACGAGTATTTCTGTAACGTATAATAATGATTCTGTTTTTAGTAAAATCGCAAAAATTATTACTAAGAGAAATACAATATAAGTTATTAAGATAGGGGTATTTGGATTGATAAATATATTTACAACGTGAATTAACGCAATAATAAATAATGCACCCGTCAAGTACCAAAAAATTAAGCTATAAATTATGTAGCATTTTCGACACCAGTCGGGAACTACATTTTTTATGATTTGACTAATATTTTGTTCAGGAAATTTACTAAATAACTTTTGTAAAATATAAATAAAAAAGCCACCTACTATAATGGCCAAACCAATACTTGTAATACTTCCATCTAAACTATTCCTATACAATATTTGTGGCCCAAATGCAGTTATGCTAATAACCGTATTTAAATAAAATAGGTATGTAATATATCTTTTCCCTAGCAAAAAATGCACCCCATTATTTAATTTTTATTAAAAAGTGTCAAATAAGGTTTTCCTAAGCTTCTTAAATTACATAAATGGCAAAGTATAGCTAGTGTACCTACTATAACGCCAATCATCCCAAACAATGAGGCAAATAGTATAATCGGATATCGAACAATTCTAATTGCTTGATGCATCGCATTAATTGGAATACTAAATAAAGAGATGGCAACTAATGAAACAACGATAATCATGATGTCTGCTACTAGACCTGCCTGTGATGCAGTTTGCCCTAAAATTAGCCCCCCTACAGTAGTAGCTGTAGAACTAATTGATTTAGGTAATCTCAAACTTGCTTCTATTAAAAATTCTGCCATTAACATGAGAAAAAGAATTTCAATATAAGAAGGAA
Organism: Bacillus sp. AFS029533; assembly: GCF_002585125.1. Taxonomy (NCBI): domain Bacteria; kingdom Bacillati; phylum Bacillota; class Bacilli; order Caryophanales; family Bacillaceae; genus Bacillus; species Bacillus sp. AFS029533. Next base: position 17,755 of record NZ_NUQC01000067.1, read on the forward strand.
ACGGCACTGACATTCTACTTCCGGCAACGAGTAAGGCGAATTGGACTTGTAAAACTTCTGGAGAATAAGAAATAACTGCGACATAAATAGCTGGTAAAAACACTGTAATCATTAAAGCTATATAACGGATTGAAATAAAAAACTTCGACACTAACGTTAGTTCCACCGTATCATCCATCGATTTAAAGAAGTCGGCGAAAGTCGCAGGTCCAATTAGCGCCCATGGCGTTCCCTCAACAAGTAAAATTATCTTTCCAGTTGATAGATTAAATACGACTCGATCTGGCCGCTCAGTAGTTAGAAATAGAGGAAATAAACTCCACTTATTATTAATTAATATTTTTTGAAGTTGACCGCAGGATTGTAATACATCAATTGTTATCCCTTTAACTTTTTCTATGAGATGTTTGTATACATTACCATCTACTAAGTTCTCATCATATAACACAAGTACTTTAGTTTTTGATAAATTTCCTACAATATAGTTTTCAACCTTTAAAGTACTCTTTCTATACCGATTACGAATCAAGTTTAAAGATACATCAATTTTTTCATTTAATCCGTCCTTTGGTCCTTGTAACACATTTTCTTCGGTCGACACTCCAACAGAACTTGCACTAAATTCGCTGATCATAATTGAGTAGTTTATTTCATCTAAATTTATAATAATATTTCCGTTTAGAATCTTTTCAACCATGACTGATTCTTCGGAAACGATCTCCCAATTATTTAATGTTTTAAGGTAGTTTTTATATAAAACAAATGATTCATATTCATAAAAAGGTGTAATAAGAAGTTCAGTAATTTTATTCCCATCACATACTGAATTTAAATAGTAAAGAGTGATCGTTTTATTATATTTTTTTAGGCTACGTTTTTGAAAATCAATGTTATTTTGAATTGATTTAAACTTCATATACATCACCTCTTTATTAATTTGTACGAATATCATGTGGATATTCGTAAATATTGGCAATAAGAAAAACGTGTATAAAAAACAATTTTTTTAAATATCATCACTTTGTTCGATAATTTACGGAAGAAACAAAAAAGAGGCTGCTGAAAATTTAGATTTCAACTTAGCCTCTTTTCTATTAAAGTTCAACCTGATTTGGTTTTCTTATTACAACACGCTCATCAACTTCACTAACATGAAAGTCATCTTTTGTTGGAATGAAGTTTTCATCGTAAACTTTTATCATCATTTTTCACTCCTGCTCAGTATTTAAATGCGAATTTTCCCATATTCTTAAGATGGATTGCTTGTTCTAGTTTTATTCTTAGTTTTGTTAAATTTTTGCTGCTTGTATGTATTATCATGTTCAAAATAAAAAAGGACTAATGGTTATCACCACTAGTCCCCTGTATTTTAAATTTAAAGTTATTTAATTGGTTTTCTTATTACAACACGCTCATCAACTTCACTAACGTGAAAATCGTCTTTTGTAGGGATGATATTTTCATCGTTAAATTTGGTCATCTTTTTACACTCCCTGCTCAGTTTTTATTTTCAAATCTGTTTTTTAATAAACTTTGAGATTACTAATTTTATTATTCAACAGTAACTGATTTTGCAAGATTACGTGGTTTATCAACATCACAACCACGATGTAAAGCAGCATAGTAAGAAATTAATTGTAATGGTACGACTGAAAGGATTGGAGATAATTCTTCTTGTACTCTTGGTAAAATGAAGCGATCGCCTTCCATATTTAATCCTTCCATAGAAATGATACAAGGGTTAGCACCACGAGCAACAACCTCTTTTACATTTCCACGAATGTTTAAGTTTACTGATTCTTGTGTTGCTAATGCGAAGATTGGAGTCCCTTCTTCGATTAGAGCAATTGTACCGTGTTTTAACTCTCCACCAGCAAATCCTTCTGCTTGGATGTAAGAAATTTCTTTTAGTTTTAATGCGCCTTCTAAGCAAACGAAGTAATCTACGTTACGACCGATGAAGAATGCATTACGAGTTGTAGCTAAATATTCTGTAGCAATTTTTTCAAACTCTTCTTTTTGGTTTGTAATTGATTCCATTGCATTTGCTACAATTCCAAGTTCTTTAACTAGGTTAAAGTTAACTGATTTTCCTTTTTCTTTTGCAAGAGCATTTGCAACAATTGCAAGTACTGCTAATTGTGCAGTGTAAGCTTTCGTTGATGCAACTGCGATTTCAGGACCTGCGTGTAAAGGAAGAGTGAAATCAGCCTCACGTGATAATGTTGATCCTGGAACGTTTGTAAGTGTAATTGCTTTATGACCTAATTTATTTGTTTGTACTAGACATGCTCTACTATCAGCAGTTTCACCGCTTTGTGAAATATAAATGAATAATGGTTTTTCTGAAAGCAGTGGCATATTGTAAGAGAATTCACTTGCAACATGTACTTCTACAGGTACTCCCGCCATTTTTTCAATAAACTGTTTTCCAACAAGACCAGCATGATAACTAGTTCCACAAGCAACAATATATAATCTGTCAGCTTCTGCTAAAGCCGCTTTAATTTCTGCGTCGATTACAAGCTCGCCATTTTCATCTTGGTACTTTTGGATAATATTACGGATTACTAAAGGTTGCTCATCTGTTTCTTTTAACATGAAATGAGGATAAGTTCCTTTTTCGATATCGCTAGCATCAATTTCTGCAGTATACGGAGAACGTTCTTTAATATTTCCGTTAAGATCCATTAATTGAACACGATCTTTAGTAACTAAAATAACCTCTTTATCCATTAATTCAATAAATTGATCAGTAATTTGTAACATTGCCATCGCATCAGATGCAATAACATTAAACTCTTCACCAACACCAACTAGTAATGGACTTTTATTTTTTGCTACATAAATTACGTCATCGTCTTGTTTATCTAATAATGCAATTGCATAAGAACCTTTAAGAAGCTTAAGTGTTTCTCTAAAAGCATCAAGCACAGATAAACCTTTTTTAATATGAAGTTCTACTAACTGAACAATTACTTCAGTATCTGTATCACTTGTAAAATCAATATCATTTAAATAATCGTTTTTTAATTGTACATCGTTCTCGATAACGCCGTTATGAACAAGTGTAAAACGTTCAGTAGAGCTTTGGTGAGGATGCGCATTTCGTTTACTTGGAGCACCATGTGTTGCCCATCTTGTATGACCAATTCCAACGTTTCCGTCCGCTTTTGTAGGGATTGATTTACGTAATACTGCAATTCTACCTTTTTCTTTATAAACTTCTACACCATTGTCAGTTAAAAGAGAAATCCCAGCAGAATCGTATCCACGATACTCTAATTTCTCTAAACCTTTTAATAAAATTTCTTTCGCATTATCATTTCCAATATATCCAACGATTCCACACATAATTAACTATTGCTTAGTAAGTCCTAAAACAAGACATACAAAATGTATAGGAATGGAACGCTGTTTTCCTAACCGTTTAACTATTTAATTTTCTATTCCCTCGTCATGTTTAATAATGGTAGAGGACTTACAAGCAATATCCACCTACCTTTCATATTCCGCTCATTAGCGAGTTCATTTTTTTGTTTTAAACGGTGTATCAGATTATTTACGTTTGTGCACACAGTCACCCATGTGTTTTACATAAATAATTTCGGTTGTGATACAGCAACCGGGAGTCATCCGCCGAAACTTCGATAAAACTCCACCTCGTCAACTACACATTCACGTCTAGTGTAGTTCTGGCGCTTTTTTAATACTTTATTATTTCTATACTCCTTCCCTGTTAGGAAAACAATAAAACAACTATACTATACTGTATTAAAACTGGTCAACAAAAATATGTTGAAAAAAAGTTATAGAATAGCTGTATATAACAAAAATATGCATAGACTTACACAAAAGTGCTCATCAATGCATATTTTTTTAATTTATATTATTCTCCAACTTCTTCTTTTACAACAGCAACAATACGTTCCACATATTGTTTACATTCTGCCTCAGAAGGAGCCTCAGCCATTACACGAATAAGTGGCTCAGTACCAGAAGGACGAACTAAAATACGACCATTGCCGTTCATTTCTTCTTCTACCTCTGAAATGATTGCTTTAATGCGTTCGTTATTAAGTGCTTCATTTTTATCTGTAACACGAACATTAATTAATAATTGTGGATACTTTTTCATTTCTCCAGCTAATTGTGATAAAGTTTTACCTGTTTCTTTAACAATACTAACGAGCTGAATCGCACTTAACATACCATCACCAGTCGTAATATGATCTAAAAAGATGATGTGACCAGATTGCTCGCCACCTAGATTGAACCCATTCTTTCTCATCTCTTCCATTACATAACGGTCTCCAACACCTGTAACTGCACTTTTCATTCCATTTGTTTCTACTGCTTTGTAGAAGCCTAAGTTACTCATAACAGTTGATACAATTGTGTTTTGTTTTAGACGACCTTTTTCATTTAAATATTTTGCACAAATATACATTATTTGGTCACCATCAACGATTTCACCATTTTCATCGATTGCGATTAGACGATCTCCATCTCCATCGAATGATAAACCGATGTCAGCACCTTTTTCCTTCACAAGAGCTGCTAAAGCTTCAGGATGTGTAGAACCTACACCATCATTTATATTAAATCCATTAGGATTTGTTCCCATTGTAACAATATCTGCTTCTAAATCTGCGAATAAATATGGCGCTAATGAAGAAGTGGCACCATGTGCACAATCTAGAGCAACTAATAAGCCTGAGAAATCTTCGTCAATTGTGTTTTTAAGGAATTGTAGGTATTTTTGCCCACCTTCAAAATAATCGCTAACTTGACATAAATCATTTCCAGTTGGTCTTGGTAGACGATCAACTTCTGCATCCATTAATTCTTCAATTTCATCTTCTTGCTCATCCAACAGTTTAAAACCGTCTGGACCAAAAAACTTAATTCCATTATCTGCAACAGGATTATGCGAAGCTGAAATCATAACACCCGCTTGTGCTCCTAGTGCTTTTGTTAAATAGGCAACACCTGGAGTAGAAATAACACCTAATCTCATAACTTCAGCACCAATTGATAATAAACCTGCAACTAGTGCTCCTTCAAGCATATGTCCAGATACACGTGTGTCACGCCCAACTATAATTTTAGGTTTGACATTATTTTTTGTTAAAACATAACCGCCACAGCGTCCAATTTTATATGCTAATTCAGGAGTTAACTCTTTATTCGCAACTCCTCGTACACCATCAGTACCAAAATATTTACCCATTTTAACTCTCCTTCTAATTCGATGACTGTCCTACATCGCCTGAATTCTCATTTTCATCAGTTTGAGCAGATGATTTTTTATCAGTAATTTCAATCGTTATTGTATCAAAATCTAAACTATATATAGCTCCTTTTGGGCCGGTAATAGTAAGCGCTACATCTCTAGTTCCTGGTTCTAGTCCATTAACTTTTGCTGTAATATTTAAATCGCTTGGATTAATCGCATCCAAGTCTTTCTTAAATCCTTTAGCAGTAACTACTACTTTTCCTAAAGGGGGCTTAGTAAACTTATATTCAAATTGATTATTTTCACCCACTAAATTAATTGGGATATTACTAAATTTCTTTTCCATTTCTTGATCAAAATTAACGTTTACATTAATCGTGCTTGAGTCAACTCTAAATGCTCCATTTGGAGTAGGTACATTTACTTCATATGTACCACTTTGATTAAATGAAGATATGTCAACTGGCACTTCTATTGGTCCATTAAACTTGTCCAACCAATCTTTTGACGCATAAATTCTTACTGCATTAACATCACTAGCAAGACTACTTAGTTTTAAACCATCCTTAAGTGTTCCTGTTTGCACTAACTTAATCGGGAAGCTAGCACTTTCCGAAACAATAGGGACAGTTACTTCAACTTTTCTTGGACTTGTAATGAACGGAAGTTGAACACCTTTTTTATTGTATAATCGAACAGGTAGCACCTGACTAAATGTCTGATTCGCATCAGTAACATCCACACCAACACTTGCATATGCCACTTGTGATACATCATATCTTGATCCTACTATTGTAACTAAACCTGGTTTAACAATTGCATTCTCTGCCTTATAACCATGTTTAATCTTTTTTTCATTTAGATAAACAACTTTAACTGAAACATTTTTTTCAATTTTTTCATTAATTGTTACTCTAACTGTTCTTGGTTTAATAGTTGCTTTTATTTTATCTGAAATATTTCTAATTTTTAAAGGAACTTCATATGTACCTAAAGCATACGAAGTTAAATCCAAATATACTTCAAAATCCTTCTTCATCTCAGCTGTTTTTACAATACTATTGGGTCCATCTAATTGCACTGAAACATTCTTTGGAATCCCAGTTACAATTAGATTGTGCTGATCATAAATAGGAGTTACTGGTACATCTCGCACTAATTCTTTATTATTAACAAACGGTATGTCTCCTAAGCCCGATGAACTTGATTGTGGGACTAGATTGACAGACATAAAAAGTAATAATGTTACTAATAAAGCGATTCCTCTTAATATCCAACGATTATCCATAAAATTATCCATTACGTTTCACCTTCCAATTCCATTTAGATGTAGTGGACTCTTCTGGTGATTTTAGTTCAGTATTTAATAAATTTATAAGCTCGTCTTTTGATAACTCCCTGTATAGATTTCCGTTCCTTGCAACTGAAACCGCACCTGTTTCCTCGGAAACTACAATCGTAATACTGTCAGTAACTTCACTGATTCCAACTGCAGCTCGATGTCTGGTTCCTAATTCCTTTGAAATAAATGCACTCTCAGACAGAGGCAAATAACAAGCTGCTGCCGTAATCTTTTCACCTTGTATAATTACAGCTCCATCATGTAGTGGTGTATTTGGTATAAAGATATTAATCAATAACTCTGATGATAAATTAGCATTCATACGTATACCGGACTCTATGTAGTCACCCATTCCTGTTTGTCTCTCAAAAGAAATAAGTGCACCTATTCTTCGTTTAGCCATGTATTCAGTGGCTTTTGCAATGTTTTCAACAATATCATTTCGGTCATTAATCCCATTACCAGTCGTTCTAGAGAAGAAACGGCCACGTCCAAGCTGTTCTAGTGCTCTCCTTAATTCTGGTTGAAAGATAATAATAACCGCCAAGAATCCCCATGTTAATGCTTGATCCATTAAGAATTGTAGAGTATGCAAGCCAAATAGGCTGCTTAATACTTTTACAACGATAATGATTGTAACACCTTTTAGGAGTTGGACTGCCTTTGTCCCTTGAATAATGATAATTAATCTATAAATAACAAACCAAACTATTAGTATGTCTAATCCATTCTGTAAATACTGTAAAAAATTTATATGTAAAGAAGGCATCTTTTACCCTCCAAATTCTCTAGAATAAAACTGTATCTTGAGTATTATACCATATTTTTGCAATACACAAAAATTGTGAGTTATTAATTATATTAACAATACTTTAACGACTATTTTAGTTATATTAAACAAAATTACAGAATTATATATATTGGCTCTTTATATTAATAGGAGAATGACCAACCATTCTTATTTGATTTTAAAGTTTTTGAAAAACAGTTTTCCATATTTTTTTTGATAAAAAAAAAGCTAGCAAATGCTAGCTTCACGCTGTTGAAAAACAACCTTGTCAATTAAATAACAAATTTTCGTAAAGGAGTAAAATGATGTTGATTTGCATTACAGGATGCTCGCTTTCCA
>NZ_NUQC01000068.1:0-1629 GCF_002585125.1 Bacillus sp. AFS029533
GCATGCGTTCGTATTATAAGGTCAACCAGTTAAATTTCTGGTTGACCATTTTTTATATGGTCTTATTATTAAAGTAGTCGGGGCAGAACGAAGCTTGCGTGGGGCTTAGACCCCGTCAACTAAACAGTTCACCCCCTACTTATAGAAACATGCTTTGGGCTGGTTGGGACAAGGATCCCGAATAACAAGCGAACCTATGACACTATAAGGGAGCATTAGGGGAACCGATAAATTTAATTTTTGGAGGAGATATTATGAATCCAGTAGTTGGTCTGGATGTCGCAAAAGGAGAAAGTCAGGTTCAAGGTTTTTTAGATAAAAAGACTCCTTTTAAAAGAAGTTTTAAGATTTTACATACGGTTGAAGGCTTTGAGCAGCTACTTCAATTCTTACGGAAAATCGAAGAAACAACGAATACAAAACCAGTATTGATAATGGAATCGACAGGGCATTACCATTCACCAGTTATGCAATTCTTAGATAACTTAAACTATATTTACATCGTTATTAATCCATTAATCTCTTATCGAGCTAAAAGCACGAGTTTAAGAAAGGTAAAGACTGATGCCATCGATGCGTACCACCTCTGCGAGCTGTACTACAAAGAAGAGTTAGAGCCGTATAAAAAGCGTGGTGTACAATTACTAAACCTGAGAAATTTAACGAGACAGCACGATCATTTAACAGGTATTAGTTCTCAGGCAAAACTACATTTTCTAGCGATTCTAGATCAAGTGTTTCCTGAATATCGAGGTGTGTTTGGCGACTTATACTCTAATGTTTCGCTCTCAACTTTACTAGAGTTTCCCTCATCTGAAGCAGTGTTACAAGCAGGTGAAGATCAACTAAGTAAACGAATCGCATCCTTATGTACTGGCCGTTCTAAACAATGGGCAAAGGAAAAAGCAAAGCTTTTAATGACTGCGGCTGAAAAAAATCCGTTTCAAATCAATCTTTATAGAAGCCTTTTTATCTCGCTTGAAATGCATATCAAAATGGTTCTTCAATACAAAGAACATCTATCCAATTTGAAAGCAGAGATAGATGTCCTCGTAAAAGAAATAGAAGAATATAATATCATCCAATCAATTCCAGGTATCGGAAAAAAAATCGCGGCAACGATTATTTCTGAAATTGGTGAAATTGATCGGTTTGATAACCCTAAAAAACTTGTGGCGTTCACTGGAGTTGATCCGAGTGTCTTTGAATCTGGTAAATTCACAGCCACTAGAAACCGCATTACTAAACGTGGTTCTAGTCGATTGAGACATGCATTATACATGGCTGTTCGGTGTGCAATTCGTGATAATCGTAAGAGTAAAACAACAGACGAAATCATCCCAAGAAATAAACGAATGCGACAATTTTATGATAAAAAGCGTGAAGAAGGAAAACCATTTAGAGTAACAGTTATTGCTTGTGTAAACAAACTATTACACTGGATTTATGCCCTGTTAAAAAACAAAACGACTTTCCAAGATCTAGCTTAAAATCTCGAATCAGCATAAATTACCATAATCTTCCAATTTCGTATAAATGGAAGATTATTTGGCATGTCTAAAATAGTATAACATGACTCTCAAATATTTTTTATTGAAAAATATTGACAAACTATTAGCTGGTTTAGTT
>NZ_NUQC01000069.1:0-4134 GCF_002585125.1 Bacillus sp. AFS029533
GACCCCGCAGGCTTGCCGAGGAGGCTAAAGAATCCCGCCCCATGGAAAGCGAGCATCCTGTAATGGAAATCAACATCACCTACTCCTTTTACGAAAATTTGGTAATTTAATTGACAAAGTTGTTTTTCAACAGCGTGTAAAAGCTACTATCTATGATAGTAGCTTTTAATTTTCACCGTACTATTTCCAAAACGCACCCTCAAACTCAACCAAATCGTGATATGGGTACAAAGGTTTCAATAATCTTGCTTTTGTCCATAAATCTGTTGTTTTTTCTAATGCAGCTAAAGACGTTTTATAATTTTCATCTACTGTAATATATTTAACATTACCGAGATGCTGAAGTGAGTACCCAGTTATTTGTTTAAAGAAGGTCTTATTCGCGTAGTCCAATGGGTCACCCTTTACAATGTAATTTGTAAATAGCGGTTTAAACGTTTTTTGGACTTTTTGTGATTTTGCATGAAGTTTTTTCGAACCATCATCTAATAGTACACCTAATGAGTTAAATGTAACGCCCTGTACAAATAGATGATTTTTCAATTTTTTATCATTCTTAAGCTGATAACCTACAAATTGAGCTAAATAACCTCCAAAGGAATGACCAGTAACATATACACTTGAATGCTTATTCTCTTTTTTATTTAATATTGATGTAACCCAGTCATATGCTTGCTGAGCTTGTTGATCTATTACAACTGGTGAACCATTCTCAGGAGTTTCAAATTCAACTAATCTTTGATAAATATCTTGTATATTAATTTTCTTTAATCCACTAAAAGCAAATAGTAAACTATTATTTTTATTATTTTTTAATGCTATTGCAGAAAATCCAATATTACCAGATGTAATGGAAACAAGCCTATAATCGCTAAGATCCTTATGAACTTGAGTAAGTAATGGATCAGCAATCCCTTTATGTTCTCTTAAGCTTTTGCCTATTTCTTTACTTAGAAATGCTTCATAAGAAAGCTCAGATGCTGATAATAATACGCCATCTGGAAGCTTCTCTAGCTCTCTTTGCTCTTGTTGGCTACATCCGGTGGTCGTTGTAAAAAAAGTAAGTACTGTAACGATAAAAATAACTACACGAAAATTCATTAGTAACCTAACCTCCTTTCGACAGTCTCTTTCTTCCATATTATGTCCACGACCATATGACATGTTCATCTTTTCCCCAAAAAAGTAAAAAATTATACATAAAATTATTGACAGTTTTATTTTACAGATGTTATCATATAAATTTTGATATTTCATTTATTAATGTTATACTTAAGTTATAAGAATTTTCGGAGGTGGGTACATTGTTCAAAATTGGCGATCAAATTATTTACCCAATGCAGGGAGCTGCAGTAATTGATTCCATCGAAGAGAAAGTTATACAAGGTGTAACACAACAGTACTACATTATTAACATACCATCCAGCAATTTAAAATTGATGGTCCCTCAAGGGAATGTGTCAAATACGAAAATTCGTTTAGTCGAAGACAAAGAATATTTAAGTAATGTATTAGATGACTTTTCAAATGGTCTTCCTGACGATTCCTTATCTTGGAAACAAAAATATGATACAAACATGAAAAAATTAAAGTCTGGCGAATTACTCGCTGGTGCTCAAGTAGTACGTGATCTAACACTTCAAAGTAGGGAGAAACCTTTAAACCCTAGTGAAAGAGAAATGCTAGACATGGCTAAACGCATGTTTGTTGGTGAACTTAGCTTAATTAAAGGCATATCGCAGCTTGAAGCAACCGAATTAATTGATTCTGCATTAAAATAAAGATTTTTTTAGGAAAAAGAGCTTACTTTAAGCTCTTTTTTTTGATTTTCGAACTTTTTAGTTACTTTAATGAATACCTAGGATGATCAATAATCAAAATAAAGTATGAGTATAGTTTTAAGTCCGGTATGATTTCTATTGTCTTTACCAGTTTTAAAACCAGTTTTAGTTGATTTAGTATTATTATAATAGAAAATCCGGAAGACATTTGAAGTTTCAATATTTTTTTCGAATTCGCTTAAATAGTTTATTTACGGTTGTGGTCATTTTATTTGTAGGCGACGCCATCACTTCACTTCTCTATACAAAATAAAAAAAGACTGCTAACAAAAATGCTAGCAGCCTTTTACTCACTCAGAAGTGAAAATTATAATTTAACTACGTTTTCAGCTTGAGCGCCACGGTTACCTTGAGTGATCTCAAAGCTTACTTTTTGGCCTTCTTCAAGAGATTTGAAACCGTCGCCTTGGATAGCTGAGAAATGTACGAATACATCGTCTCCACCTTCAACAGCGATGAATCCGAAACCTTTTTCTGCGTTAAACCATTTAACTGTACCTGTGTTCATTGTACGAACCTCCATATATACCTGTTTTTTTACACTTAATGAGTATTGTTAAGAAAAAATACACACATTAGAACAGGATGAAAATTCGTCCCTTTTAACACATGAATTGAATTAACCAATTTCTTATTAAGTATGTTCCTATCTTAACATAAAATGAAATGAAAAACAAATTGTGCACGAAGATTAATTAAATTTAGTAATTTTATTATAAAAAATGTGATTTTTTACTTTTCGTTAGCAAGTATTAAACCAACTGGTAAGTTTTTCTTCATAATACTACTAAAGTAACTATTTGGCACTGGTTTGTTCCCTACATAAGGAGAAATTTCAATAGTAAATCCTGGTCGTTTTTTTGCAGCAACATACCAGTCTTTATATCCACCGCCTCCACCTTTGGCAGGAGCGACCAAACTATACCCTGTTTGTTTTGATAATTTTGTAGCAATTGCCTTATCTCTAGCCATTTGAGTTCCTGTTTGATTATAATGCCAGAAAATAATATTTCCTGATGAGTGGTATGCAACTGTATTTTTGAATGAATGTTTATTAGTGAAATCATATAAAGCTTTAGCTTCTGGTTCACTTAAAGCCTTAGTACCTTTATAGTTATCAGGGCCGGGCTTTGACTTATTACCAGAAATTGTACTCCACCCAGCTGGATATTGTCGATTTAAATCTACACCACGTACATTTGCCTTCCAAGCTTTAAAATTCTTGCTACCATTATTTAATTTAATGACCTGATTTGGATTCTTTGCACTGCTCGCACCTTTTTGTACAAGCATTACACCATCAGGATTTACCATTGGTACAAAATAAATAGACGTTTGAGATAATGTTTTTCTTACATCAAAACCAGAAATTTTTGTATTTTTTTCATAAGCACTTGCATATTGATCAAGCATTTCCATTATGACATTTGTTGTCATATGCTCACGAGCATGATGCGAACCATTTATACTAATTTCAGTTTTTCCAGTCCCTAGTTTAATCGCATATAAACTTCTACCATCTACCGATTTACCAATTGTTTCAACTTTAGTAAATCCAGGATACCAAGCATTCAGTTCCTGTAAATCCGCTGTCAATTCTTCATATGAATAATCACCATTTGAGTCAACGTAGTTATAGGTTTTTAACGAAATATCTGCTTTAGGGATCAGTCCCTTAAGTCCTCCAACTTTTACGACATAATAAGAGGAATAAGCTGAATCAATTACTATTTTTTGCTTAGCAGGTATGTTAACCATTGTTGGTTTATTATCACGCGGGAGGACAATTTTAGTATTTCGCACTGCAACAGCCGCCGTAATTTTAACAGGCTGCGTCACGATACTGATCACAGGCAAGGTCCCATTTGGTAAAGGAATAGTTTTATTTTTATCAATATAAGCAGTTTGATTAGAATATTGAATCATTAAATACTGATCCTTCACACCTATTTTACTAAAAACCGTATTTGCTTTAACTGTTCCCCTATTCACTAATTTACCATTTTCATTTAATAATAGAGGTGTATCATTCGTTACTTTAAAGACTTTCGCCGTTGGGTAGATTTCCCATGGAGTTGCATTTCGGACTGCACTTTTCAAAATAGTCCCCGCATTCCCATTATAAGTAACATAGTAAAGGTCATTCTCCTCTTTATCTACTTTTAACTTAACGTTTGCTGGTATTGTTATTGTAGTAGTTGTTGTACCAGTTGTTCCTCCAGTTGTCTCACCAGTTGTTGTGCTGCCTGTTGTTCCTTCCGTTGTCTCACCAGTTGTTGTGCCGTCGGTTGTT
>NZ_NUQC01000006.1:0-178717 GCF_002585125.1 Bacillus sp. AFS029533
TTTTTTAGTCTACATGCATTCTTAATTTTATTTGCAGATGTGCTATTTTTATTTGCGATTCCAGAAATATAATTGCAGATTTGATCATTTTAATTGCGATTATCGAAAAATATTTGCAGTTCCTCAAATAATTGCAGACTAAGGGGATTTAATTGCGAATCAATATACTTTATTTGCAGTTTTTTCACTATATCAGATTTTAATTTCTTCTTATAGTATCCGACTTCATCTATTTAGTAACAAAATATCCACAAAACTAGAAGATTTCCCAAAAAATGCATCATCAATTTATCCACTAATAGTTACAATTCTCCACATTTTTATATGAGGTTTTCCACATAATAGCAGAATATCCACAGAAATCTCACACTCCCAAAACTATATCTACAAACTATCCACAGAAATTTATATAATCTAAAAAGTTTTTCACAATTGCAAAGATCGTTCAATTTTCCTTTAGGACATATGTCCTTCCCAAACAACCTTCCAATATCGTTTAATAATGAAGAAATCAATATGTCAGGAGTGAAAAATATGAAAGGAATTTTATTAGCAATTATCGGCGGAGCATTCATTACACTACAGGGAGTTGCCAATTCTCAAATAAGTAGTGATATAGGTACTTGGCAAGCAGCTACAATTACACAGTTTACAGGTTTTATTGTAGCTTTATTCGTACTACTATTAATAAAAGATAAAAAATTAGCTGAAGTTAAGAAAGTGAATCCAATTTATTTATTAAGTGGGGCACTTGGAGCATTTGTTATATTTTGTAATGTGACCTCAATTCATATTATTGGTGTGACATTTTCAATTTCTGTACTTTTAATCGCACAGCTAAGTTTAACATTTATCATTGATAGTAGAGGCTGGTTCGGAGTCAAAAAGCTTACTATTAGTCCGTCACAATTTATTGGAATCGGTATGATGATAATCGGTGTGATTGTGTTAGGGTCTTAAAAGTAAATTTACAGGAGGTGAAGTTAACTTGAAAATCACTAGTGATATTGAACAAATTAATCGTTTTTTAGCTGAACATAATATTGAAGCAGTCTTTAATGAGGATTTAAAAGCTCATTTAACTCTTAAACGATTCATGCAAGGAGAACTTATTTGTTCTCAAGGAGACTCACCAAAAACTTTGTTTATTTTAGTAAAAGGGAAAATCAAAGTTTATACTTCTTCAGCGGAGGGTAAAACGTTAATTCTATCATTTAAAACGCCTCTTGAAATAATTGGAGATATTGAATATGTAAGAGGCTCTAACTATATAAATACGGTTCAAGCCATATCTGCGGTTGAGATGATTGCTGTAGATTATCGTTGGTTAAAAAAAATTGGTAAAGACTATGCACCGTTTCTTCAATTTTTATTAGAAATCATAACGGAAAAGTTTCTTATTAAGTCGAATTCAATGAGCTTTAATTTAATGTATCCAGTAGAAGTTCGACTAGCAAGTTACTTATTATCGGTTTCATACCATGAAGCGAATTCTTTACAAAACGATAATATAAATCCGATCAATCTTAAAGACGCAGCAAATCTAATCGGAACGAGTTATCGACATGTTAATCGAGTTATTCAACAGTTCTGTAAAGATGACCTAGTAGAGCGAAAAAATGGGAGTATCCTTATTAAAGATCGAGCCGGTTTGAGTATTCTTGCAAGGAATAATATATACGAATGATAATTTTAGGACTCATACAGAATTTTTTTGGAGGTGTAATTTATGCTTTATGGATTAATATTATCTTTAATAGCAGGATCACTAATTGGTTTACAAAACATATTCAATAGTAAAGTTAATGAACGGGCAGGAATATGGGTGACAACTACATTTGTATTAGGAATGGGCTTTTTAGCCTCTTTCGGAATGGGGCTTTTATTTGAAGGTAAGGAATTATTTGTTTTGCATAATATGAAAAATTGGTATTGGATTAGCGGAATAGTCGGTGTAGGTGTTGTTTTCTGCTTAACGAATAGTACTAAAATTCTTGGACCAACTTATGCGATATCAATTGTTCTCACATCTCAATTATTGTTTGCAATGTTATTTGATTCTATGGGATGGCTAGGTCTTGAGAAAGTTCCGTTTTCTTCTAAGCATCTAATTGGTGTTTTGCTTATTATAAGTGGTATATTAATTTTTAAATTAAGCGGAATAAGTATGAAACGTATTAAGCTAGTTAAAAATCAATCTAGTAAAATATGAATTAAATAAATAGAGATGGGGAAATGTTATGAAAACATACAAAACATTATTATTAGATGTAGACGATACATTATTAGATTTTGGTGCAGCAGAAAAAGTAGCATTACAGTCTCTATTTAAAGATCAAAAATTACCATTAACGGATGAAGTTAAGTCAAGGTACAAAGAAATAAACCATGGACTTTGGAAGTCATTTGAAGAATGTAAAATAAGTCGAGATGATGTGGTGAACACACGTTTTTCAACCTTATTTAAAGAGTTTGGTATTGAAGTTGACGGTTTTCTGCTGGAACAGTCTTACCAAAGTTATTTAGGAGAGGGAAATCAATTAGTTGAAGGTGCGTATGAATTACTTACAAGTCTTCAGCATGAATTCGAGTTATATATTGTCACGAACGGAGTTTCAAAGACACAATATAAACGTTTGAATGCGGCGGGTATTTATCCTTTCTTTAAAGACATTTTCGTTTCTGAGGATACTGGTTATCAAAAACCAATGAAAGAATACTTTCAATATGTATTTGATCGAATTCCAAATATTGAATTAGAAAAGACATTGATTATTGGAGACTCATTTAGCGCGGATATAATTGGTGGGGCAGGGTCAGGAATCGATACTTGCTGGGTCAATCCAAAAATGCATTCAAATGACTCAGATGTAGTTCCAACTTATGAAATCCAAAAACTAGATGAACTTTATAAGATATTAAATATTGAAGAGAAGGTATTAGTTACATCTTCTAACTAATACCTCTTAAAAACAAAGTTTTCACTCAATTGTATAGTTGATTTTTGAACGTTTTCTACACACTAAAAGCGAAAAGTTATATACTTTTTGCTTTTTTATTTTTTATAAATTAGAAAATATTGGAATAAAAAATATTGACACTGATAATCATTATCACTTAATATGATAATGTGTTTTGTGTTGATAATAATTATCATTATCATTTTCTTGAATTTAAATGAAAATCATTAGAGGATGTGTAGAAATGATTAATATTCAGAACAAAGATGAACTAACAAATTATGATCATTTAGATCAGGAAGAGTTAAAAACTTTGAACTATCTTAAAAGTGAAAAACCTGAATTATTGGTAGGTTATCTTTCTAATGTGAAAGCCGGAAGAAGAGGAATTTTTCAACGTCTTTTACAAGCGTTTATAAGAGAAAAGTTGATACCAGAAGAAAGAATTAATTGGATAAATGGTGAAGTGTCAAAAATTAACGTAAATCTACCTAGTGGAAGACTTCTGCAAGTTTCTGTTGGCAAATTACACTCACTTGGAAGATTCGATCTAACTGGTGATGTAAGTGTAATTGACAATTCATTATCTAACGAACTAATGCATCCTGTTGAACTGATTGAGTTATTAAAGAATGAAGGTATGTTGGAGAAAGCAACTACAGAGCAGTATGAACGATTTAAGCACGAAATTCAAAATGGTGTAGCTAATCTAACGTTGGCTCTAACGGGTGCTACAATCAATCATCAAGAATTAGCGGAAAAGGCAAAACAATTTTCGATAGATTCTTCAATAGAATGGGCTCTACATCAAAAGAAACAGGACAAAAAATTTAGTCCACTTGCATTTTTTGAACAATGTGTAGTTGAAGGGCATCCTTTACATCCTGGAGCAAAAACAAAGTTTGGCCTTAGTGTCGAAGAGGTAATTCAATACTCACCGGAATGGGGTGGCAAACCAGAAGTAGTCGTTATTGCAGTATCAAAAGACTTTTGTCGAACGACATCCATTGATGAAACTACAATTACAAATTGGTTATTTAAAGAGTATGAAAATTTACAACCTGTTGTTGAAGCGGTTTTACATAATAAAGGCTTACAGCTTAGTGATTTTGAATTGATACCGGTACATCCATGGCAATTTGAAAATACATTAAATGCATTTTATGAAAAAGAGATTATGCAAGGAAAAATAATTCCAATCAGTGATTTTGTTATTCCAACTCAATCATTAGTGTCATTTCGATCTTTAGCTCCGATTCAAAATTTAGGAGAGAAAAAACATCATATAAAAACGGCAGTTAACGTGCAAACAACAAGTGCTATTCGTACTGTATCACCTAATTCTGTCGTAAATGGTCCGATACTTTCAAAAATATTTAAAGCAATCCAAGAAAAGGAATATGGATTTGATGGGAGATTTATTGTGCTAGAAGAACGAGCGGGAATTCATTTTAAGCCCGAAAGTATAAATATTTCTGAGGAAGAGCAATGGAAACTTCAAGCAAATTTAGCATCTATTTTAAGAGAAAATCCCGAAAACTATGTTCTATTTGAGGATGAAATTCCAATGGCTGCAGCATCATTAATTTCAAAATCTCCAATAAGTAAAAAGCCAATTGTGATCGAGTTAATTGAAAAATTAGCTATTGTAAATCATTTAGATGATCTGAACGAGGCTGCTAAACTATTTATTCGTAAATATGCAAGAACGTCGTTACCTGGCTTTTTAACAATGATGGTACGTTATGGAATTAGCTTGGAAGGTCATATGCAAAATAGTGTTACGGTCTTTAGAGAAGGTGAGCTAGTACGCATTTTAGTGAGAGATTTTGGTGGAATTCGAATACTTCCGTCAAGAATGTGGAAACAAGGATTTGAAGCAGAATTTTATCCTGGTTCATCAATTGTTACTGATGAGGAAAGCCAGTTACATAATATCATATCGTATTCAGTTATGCAGAATCATTTTGCTGAGTTAATAACTTGTATAGTTCGTACATTAGAATTCGATGAAGTAGAGCTATGGGAAGAAATTGTTAACGTTAGTAGAGAGATATTCAAGGAATTAAAAAAGGACCCCTCGATTAATGTACAAGCAGCTTCGGATGAAAAAGCATTTTTTCAACCATTGATTAACCTAAAGGCTTTAGCAACGATGCGACTACAAGGAGATAGTACTGCTTATTCATTTATGAAAGTTCCAAATCCAATGAAGTACTGGAAAGGAGAAGTCGGAGAATGAGTACAAGTCTAACCAAAGTATTATTAGAAAAAGGTTTTTTATATGAATCATTTGAAAAACTACGTAACGGAGAACTTTTGGCAGATGAAGCAGAGAATCTTACTTTTTTAGTAGGTCATACGCCAAATCTAATTCCAAATTATATGGTAAACCTGGAAAAAGGAAGACGTGGTATTTTAAACCGGCTCGTCGGTTCAATGTTAAGAGAAAACATACTTAATTTTTCTACAAACTCACATGATTTATATGTTATTGATTCGATCTATGCATTAAATGTACCAGCTATCACAAGCTTTTGGAGAATGGTTATTCAACAGGTACAATCTTATAACCTACAATCAGGCAAAACTTATAAACTATATACTCTTAATGAGCATGAATGTTTGGTTATTCCGGTAAGTCGTACTTATGCGTTTAATCGAATTGAGGTCGACGGTGAAATATTATTTGTTACTGAGAAGGAAGTAAGACCAATAAATCACTCGGTTGAACTGTTGGAAATTGTTCATCACAAAAATGAGTTCCAATACGAAGGTGAAAAGTTTGCTTGGGAGCAGCTTGCTAAGGAACTAATTAATGGGAGTGCAAATCTTGCATTATCCTATGCGTATTGGGATCAAAAGAAAAAAGAGCTTCAAAAGAGAGCTTCAGAATTTAAGATTACGAATGTTTTAGACTGGGTACTGTTACAGAAAAAATTAGATTCAGCATTTGACAGTAGCTTATTTTTTGAACAGCTTTCGGTTGAAGGGCATAATCTTCATCCAGGTACAAAGACGAAAGTCGATATGAAAGCTGAAGATGTTTTTCAATATGCACCTGAGTTTGGTGGAGTGGCTACAATTCAATTTGTCGGCATTTTAAAAGATCGTGTTGAATGGTGTGTGAAAGATGAATTTGAAGAGGATGCAAATAAACTACTATTTAAGGTTTACCCTGAATTAAGAAAAGTAGTTGAGCAACAATTTCAGCTACAAGGCCATCGTATAGAAGAATATGTCATCGTTCCAGTGCATCCATGGCAACTAGAAAACGCTATTCCTGTAGTTTATAAGCAAGAATTGAATGAACAGACTATTGTTCCAATCCGATCATTTCACGTTCCTTGTGGATCAACATCTTCTTTCCGAACTGTTGTACCACTTGGGAGCCAGGAGTGCATGAACTATGCAATTAAAGTTGCGGTTAATAGTCAAATGACCTCAACTGTTCGTACAATTTCTGCAAATACAACAAATAATTCTACAATTTTTACTAGATTAATAAAGTCCATTATGGAAAATGAACAAGTGTTAAGAAAACAGTTTGTACCAGTTTATGAGGTTGCTGGTTACAATTTCAAAAAAGAAAATGATAAGCAAAAAAATAGTAATTTATCTGCAGTATTACGCGAAAATATTGAGTCATTTACTTACAATGATGAAGTTGCAATTGTCGGAAGTTCACTATTTTCAGAATCACCAATTTCAGAAAAGACCATCGTCTCGGAATTAATTGACCAATATGCTAAAGCTACAAATGAATCCTCAATTAGACAGGCTGCTTATCAATTTGTTTCAGAATATGCAAATATTGCGTTACCTGGATTTTTGACACTATTAGTTAAATATGGCATCGGTTTAGAGGGACATTTGCAAAATAGTGTGATGGTATTTAAGAACGGTCAACCTGTCCGAATGCTATTCCGTGATTGGGGTGGTCTACGAATTTATAAAGAAAGGCTTAAGAAAAACAATTTACATGTAGAGCTTTATCCCGGTTCGATAACGGCGACAGATGATTTGAAAGAAGTGCACAATAAATTGTTTTATACAGTATTTCAAAACCATTTAGGAGAGTTAATTTTACAAGTTTGTAAGGAGTTCGGTCTTAATGAGAGTGACCTTTGGCAAGAAATTCATCAAATCTGTAATCGAGTTTTTGACAAATTAAAGGCAGACCCGACGTTGACAGAAAATGTGGCATGTGACCGCGAAGCTCTTTATCAAATGAAGGTTGAGCACAAGGCACTTACAAAAATGCGACTAGATCCTACAAAGAAAGGATATTCTTACGCAATAGTACCAAATCCTCTTCATGAATTTAAGTAAAAGGGAACGAATTTCAAATGGCACAAATTGAAGTACAGAATAAAAAGAATTCGCGTTTTGCTTTTCAATCAAAGTCCTTCAATACTTTTATGGCGGGAAGCTTAATTTCAAGAGTTGGAGATTGGATGGATTTAGTTGCATTAAATTGGGCTGTCTTGCAATTTACAAATTCTCCAATTCATTTAGGCATTATGAACGCTTGTAGATTAGTTCCAACATTTTTATTAAGTGTTCCAGCGGGAATCATGGCTGATAGGTTAGATCGTCGTAAATTGTTAATATGGCTTCAAGTAGGAATGATGCTGTTAACATTTGTGATAGGATTTCTTGTTGCAAAAGGTCCAGCATTTTGGCTGTTTGCACTAATTGTGACGATACGGTCGATGCTTGCAGCTATGGATCCACCAATTCGAAATGCGCTAATACCAAACCTTGTACCAGAAAGTTCAATGGCGAGCGCTCTTGCGGTTAATACAATGATTATTAATCTATCGCGAATTATTGGGCCTGCAATTGCTGGTATCTTGTTAGGAATTACAAATATAGCAAATTTATTTTATATAAATGCATGGGGTACATTTGCTGTCTTAATCTCTTTAGCTATTATTCGGGCAGACTACCAATCGATTAAATATAAAGATAAAGATAAAGATGCAAAAATAACAATAAAAGAAGCTGTCGATTTCGTAAAGAAGAAGCCATCAGTTCAGTCCTTGCTTATATTAGCAATTGTTCCAATGGTATTTGGTTTCCCATATACGACAATGACGCCACTGTTTGCTAAAGAGTTATTGCATCTCGGTCCTGAAGGATTTGGTGTTTTATTATCGATTTCTTCCATTGGTGCAATAATTGGGACAAGCTGGTTATCCGTTGGAAAAGAGATTATTGAAACGGGTAAATGGCTAATTTATTCAATTATTGGATTCGGTCTATCACTGCTATTATTTATTGGCACAAATAATTATCTAGTTGCAGGTTTGGCAATGTTCCTAGTTGGTTTAACGAGTCAAACATATAGAACGTTAAGTCGAATTACTCTACAAAAGCAAGTTCCAGATCATCTCCGGGGAAGAATTATGAGTATAGCTTTAATGGATCGAGGATTTATTCCACTAGGTGCACTATTAATTGGAGCAATGGCATCAAGTTTGGGAATTCTTTGGGCGGGAAGTGTAATGGGGCTTGGCTGCATCTTAACCACTTTAATGATTGTGTTGAAAAGAAGAGAAATCTTAAAAGTATAACTTTATTATTCTTAGGAGTGTATGAAAATGATCGCAAAAATTGTGCAAACACAAAGTCAGGAGCAAGATCGTCCATTTTGTGCATATCTATATGACCTAACAAAATTACGAAATCATGTAAATTCATTAATGACAACTCTTCCTTCAAGCTGTCGATTATTTTATGCAATAAAAGCAAATTCAGATGAAATGATTCTTAAAGCATTGGCACCAATTGTGAATGGTTTTGAAGTAGCCTCGTTAGGAGAAATTGAAAAGGTAAGAAATATTGATCGTACTATACCAATTCTATTTGGCGGCCCTGGTAAAACACATCATGAAATTGAAATGGCAATAGAGTATGGAGTAACCTTGCTTCATGTTGAAAGCTTACATGAAATAAAACTCGTTAATTATATAGCAATGCAAAAAAAAGTCTCCGTTTCAATATTATTACGAGTTAATTTACGTCACTCTGTACCGTCAGCTAAATTAAAAATGGCTGGAGTGCCAACACAATTTGGTATTGATGAGACAGAAATAGATATGGCAATTTCCTTAATAGAAGGATTACCCAACTTAGAATTACAAGGTTTCCATTTCCATGCCATGTCGAATAATACTGATTCAAAATCGCATGCTTCTTTTGTAGATCATTGCTATGAATTGACAAAAAAGTGGAGTAGCAAGTGGGAGTTAGACATTAAATACGTAAATGTTGGTGGAGGAATTGGTATTAATTACTTACAGTTAGATAAGCAATTTGATTGGGAAGATTTTACGGAACAATTGGAAAAAGTACTTGAAAAACATAATGACAAAAGTTGGAATACTTTATTTGAGTGCGGTCGGTATATTACTTCTTCCTGTGGCTATTACGCAGCGGAAGTTCTAGACATTAAACAAAATCACGGTGAGTATTTTTGTATTCTACGAGGTGGAAGTCATCATTTAAGACTTCCTGCAGCTTGGAAGCAAAGCCATCCATTTACCGTCATCCCAGTAGAAAAGTGGCCATATTCTTTTGAAAGACCTGAAGTTATCGATGAAAAGATTACAGTAGCAGGAGAACTTTGTACACCAAATGACGTATTAGCTAGAGAAGTCATCATTTCTAAATTACGGGTAGGAGACATTTTGTTATTTAGCTATGCGGGAGCGTATGGCTGGGCGATCTCACATCATAATTTTCTAAGTCATCCACATCCAGAACGAATTTATTTAGACCGTGATTCTTTAATTAAACAGTATGGCTTTGTAAATGAAGGAATGTCTTTTGAGGCGAAAACTTAAAAAATTGATTATCGACTGAACTGGGGAACTTTTCCTCAGTTTTTTTTATTTAGTCGAATGTTGATATACACATTAGAAATAATTAATAAAAATATAATTGACTATTACTTGAAATACCCTTATTATCAAGAGGTGATAATGATTATCATTTATATTTAAGGGGAAATTCAACGATGAAGCAGGCTCTTATTAAAATAACTTTAACAGCTTTACTATTATTAGTTTTACCGTTTAAAACCTTTGCTGCAAGCCCTGAAGAGGATTTAACACATGCAAATTCTTTTGTAGAAAGTGCAATTCAATCTGCACAAAAAGGAGATTTTAAATCTGCTGAGCAGGAATATAAAAAATTCAACGACGAGTGGCTTGATAAAGAGGATGGAATAAAAAATAAATCGATTGAAGCATATGGCAAAATCGAGGAAGCTATGGGAATGGTTCAGTATAACCTAGCACAAAAAACAGTGAATCAAAATGCACTAGTAACTGCACTTAAAGAATTAGAAGAGGTAAATGAAAAGTTTATTTCTCATCAGTTTGCTAGTTCAAAATTAAATTCAAAAAGTACAGGTAGTGTAGAAGATTTAATTGAAATATTAAACAAAGCATTAGCAGATTTAAAAGATAATAATGTATCAGAAGCAACTTCGGAGATTGATCAATTTAGAAAATCTTGGATCAATATTGAAGGTGTTGTATTAACACAATCTCAAACAGTTTACACGGATGCTGAAAGAGATATGGTTACGTCCTATGCAATGCTTACTGCTAAAACACCAGATGTAAAAGCGGCTACAAAAACAATTACTGATATGCGTGATTATTTATTACCGTTAGCATCTAAAACTAGTTATACAATGATTGATGCTATTACAATCTTACTTAGAGAAGGTTTAGAAGCATTACTAGTAGTAGTTGCATTACTAGGATTTATTAAAAAGTCTGGACAAGAAAAGAAAAGTAAGTGGATCTGGTTTGGCGTTGGTGCTGGATTAGGCGTCAGCATCATACTAGGTGTCATTGTAAATATTTTATTTTCAGCAGGTACTTTTGGAAGTAACAACTTCTTAATCGCTGGCTGGACTGGAGTATTTGCTGCTGTCATGCTTTTATATATGAGTTATTGGTTACATAGCAAATCTAATACAAAGCAATGGCAACAGTATATTAAAACTAAGAGTGATCGAGCATTAAATACTGGTAGCTTATTATCGTTATCAATTCTTGCGTTTTTAGCAGTTTTTCGTGAAGGAACTGAAACTGTATTATTCTTTATTGGAATGGCATCATCAATTAAACTGTCTTCATTATTAATAGGAATTGGTTTAGGCTTCGCAATTTTAGCAATACTAAGCTTCTTAATCTTAAAGGTTGGACTGAAAATTCCAATGAGACCGTTTTTCCTTGTCTCAAGTATATTAATGTTCTATTTATGCTTTAAATTTGCCGGCATGGGTATTCATGGTTTACAACTTTCTGGATTACTTCCAGCGACCCAAGCTCCTATTCCAACAATTGATTTCTTTGCGATCTATTCAACTTGGGAGAGCTTTATACCTCAAATGATCTTGTTATTAATAGCTTGTATTGCCGTAATATATAATAGATTCTCAAATAAAAACAATAAAAAAAGTAGTAAAAACTCAGGGGGAACTAAAAATGTTATCTAATAAAAAACTAGTCGCAGCAATGGCATTAGGACTATCTTTAACTTTATCTGCATGTGGAACGAAAACAGACGATGCAATTGAAACTGGTTCTGATGATATGATCAAAACGATTTCAGAATTAAAAACACAAATTTCAAATAATGATGAAGCAAAGGCAAAAGATAGCGGAGAAGCCCTTGAAAAATCATGGGAAAAATTCGAAGACTCAGTAAAAGATAAAGACAAATCACTTTATGAAAAAGTTGAAACGCCACTTCATATTATTGAAGCAGGAGTAAAGGTATCTCCATTGAATGCAGATACACTTAACCAAGCTGGTGACGAATTAGAAAGCGTATTAAAAGAAGTTAAAGACTTAAAATAATAAAGAATTAATTAATCATTGTTTTCAAAAAAGCCTACATAGAATTTTCTTTGTGGGTTTTTTCTTGTTTTTTTTGCTCGGTTTTGGAATTTTTTTCTTAGGTAAACCTTTTCATAAAAGCAGGTAGACAATTAACTAGTATTGACTTAAGATAAAGATATTGATAAAGATTATCATTATTGATTGTTTATATATAATAAGTTTTGATCCGGGGGAATCACTTATGCTACTTTCAGAATTAAAAAAAGGCGAAAAAGCAAAAATAACAGATTTGTCATCACTAGCTGATGCAGTGAAGAGACGTCTTTTAGATTTAGGGATAAGTGAAGGGTCTATGGTCTGCCTACAATGTACAATGCCATTTAAGGGACCTTGTATGATAGAAAATTGTGGACAATCACTTGGTATTCGATTTCTAGATGCATCGGGGATAAAGGTAGAAAAAATATGTTAAATATAGCGCTTATTGGAAATCCAAATACAGGAAAAACTTCTCTATTTAATAATTTAACAGGTACATACCAATACGTAGGAAATTGGAGTGGGGTTACCGTTGAAAAAAAGGTAGGGACTATTAAAAATAAACTTGGAAATTTAATTGATTTACCAGGTATCTATTCTCTAAGCCCTCTTTCAAAAGATGAGGCCGTTGTTTCACATTTTTTTGTAAATGAAACATTTGATGGAATGATTAATATTGTTGACGCTGCTCAATTAGAGAGAAATTTAATGCTTACACTTCAACTTCTAGAGTTTAATAAATCAATGATTATTGGTCTAAATATGGTCGATGTTGCTAAAAGGAGAGGAATTTCAGTTGATCCTTCTAGTATCTCAAAGATATTACAAGTACCAGTTATTCCAATTGATGCTAGATCGGGTAAGGGAACAAACGAGGTAAATGAATTATTAGAGACAATTCCTCAATCTGAAGTTGAGTTTGAAATTGATTATGGATTAATTATTGAAGAAGGTATTAAAAATATTATGACTCTATTACCTTCAAATTTATCTATTCCTAAAAGATGGACTGCAATACAAATCTTAGAGGGCAATAAAGAGGTAATAGAATTTATAGCTTCATCCTACGATTTTAGTAAAATTGACCAAGTAATTAAAACAACAGAGGAACAATTAAACAGTGAACAAGGTGTCTCACCTTCAAAATGGATTTATTCTGTAAGAAAAGAAGTCATTTCAAATTTAATTGGTAGATCCGTGGAGAAAGAATCTAATGAAGCAGTTACGTTAACTGATCGAATTGATCGATTTGTGACACACCCAATTTTGGGTATTCCTATTTTCCTAGTGACAATGTTTTTAATGTTTAAGCTTACTTTTGATTGGTTGGGCTTACCCTTATCTGACGCATTAGATGGGTTTTTATCTGGACCTATAACAGACTGGCTAACAAACGGCTTAAATGCAATACATGCATCTGGTTTTATAAAAGCAGTTGTTCTTGATGGTATTGTTGCCGGTGTTGGTGGAGTTTTAGTCTTTGTTCCACAAATTTTTATTTTGTTTTTACTAATATCATTCCTTGAAGATTTTGGATATATGTCGCGAGCGGCTTTAGTAATGGATCGTTCGATGGAAATGGTTGGTTTAACCGGAAAGGCATTTATTCCAATGATTATTGGATTTGGTTGTAATGTACCTGGAGTTATGGCAGCTAGAACGATTGAACAGCCTAGAGAGAGACTACTCACGATTTTGTTAACACCATTAATGTCTTGTTCGGCGCGTTTGCCGGTATATGCACTATTCGTTGGCGCTTTTTTTGCGAAAAATCAAGCAATAGTTGTTTTTTCACTGTATATACTCGGAATAGTAGTTGCATTAATACTAGCTAAGGTCTTTTCATCTACTATATTAAAAGGTGAGTTTTCATTATTTGTTGTAGAACTCCCACCATACCGTATGCCACAAGGTAAAGCTTTGTTTAGAAGCACATGGGATAAAGGTAAAGGATTTATTCGAAAAGCAGGTACGTTTATTTTTGGTGGTTCTGTAGTAATCTGGTTATTATCTTATATGGGACCAAGTGGTTTAGGTGTTTCAATGGATGATAGCTTTTTAGCAATGATTGGCGGAATACTTACACCAATACTTGCACCGTTAGGGTTCGGGACATGGCAAGCAGGAGCTTCTTTACTGACAGGATTTTTGGCTAAAGAGGTAGTTGTATCTGCCATGAATATTATCTATCACGTGCCAAATGCAAATTCTTTACAAGGAATATTGTCGACACAGTTTTCTGCGCTTTCAGCATTTAGCTTTATGGTATTTGTCTTATTGTATGTACCATGTCTTGCAACTGTTGCGACAATTCGTAAAGAAACAGGTTCAGCTAAATGGACGTATTTCTCAGTTGGATATGCACTAGTGATTGCGTATATCTTAGCGCTAATTATCTATCAGGTTGGAAGTCTATTAGGCTACTAAAGAAAGGGGTATCTACTTATGATTGTCAATATTATAATAGGAGCTCTTATTTTTGGATATGCAGGTTGGACACTTTTACGATATATAAAGAAAACAAAAAAAGGTAAATGTGGTTCTTGTTCAATCGCAAAAACTTGTAGTTCAAATTGTGATACAAATTATTCAAAATAGAAGTATAACGTTAACTAAAAAGATAAAATTTAAAGTAATCTGTCTAAATACTTGAATAAAGTAGAAGGATTAATTAAGATGATAAAGTAATTAACTTTAATAATTGAATAGTACTAGGGGTGCCGTAAATGTTCGGCTGAGATTAAGACACATAAGTCTTTGACCCTTTAACCTGATCTGGATAATGCCAGCGTAGGAAAGTGAACGGTAGAATACATATTTTGTATTCATAACATTGATTTGTTCGAGCACAAGTCCTTATGGGATTTGTGCTTTTTTGTATTTAAAATCAAGTTTCATCTTCTATCTGTAAGATCAAAGAGTTCTATTCATGAAATAGGGGGAAGAGAATTGAAGAAAGTATTAACGATAGCAGGTTCTGATTCAAGTGGTGGTGCAGGTATTCAAGCTGATTTAAAGACATTTTCAGCTCATCGTGTTTTTGGAATGAGTGTAATTACAGCAGTAACTGCTCAAAATACGCAAGGAGTGTTTGCAGTACAAGATATGACACCAGAGATTATTGCTAGTCAGTTAGATGCAATTTTTACTGATATTGAAGTAGATGCTGTAAAAATTGGAATGGTATCTCAAATAGAGACGATTAAAGTCATTGCTGAGAAATTAAAGCAATATAAACCAAAGCAAGTCGTGGTTGATCCAGTTATGGTTTCAAAAAGCGGATTTGACTTATTAAGTCCTGATGCAAAGGAAGCTTTAATTAAAGAATTGATTCCGTTAGCAACGGTTATTACGCCAAATCTTCCTGAAGCAGAAGTTATTACTGGAAGAAAAATTACAACCATTGAAGAGATGAAAGAAGCTGCTGCTCAAATTCATTCATTAGGTGCTAAAAACGTCCTTGTAAAGGGTGGTCATCTAGAAGGTGAAGCTACTGATATTTGTTTTAATGGTGAGGAGTTTACAAGCTTTAATAGCGCTAGAATTAATACAATTAATACTCACGGTACAGGTTGTACTTTATCTTCAGCTATTACATCTAATTTAGCAAATGAACTTGAATTAAATGAGGCAATTAGAGAGGCGAAAAACTATATAACATTAGCAATCCAACATTCTTTTTCGATCGGAAAAGGTGTAGGTCCTGTACATCATTTCTACTCATTGTATGAAAAGGCAGGAGTACAACATGTCTAATCAAAATGCAAAAATGACGAAGTGGAACTTTACAACACTTTGGTTTGGAGCAGCAGTTTCTGTAGCAGAAATTATGACGGGTGCACTAGTAGCACCACTAGGTTTTAAAAAAGGTATGACGGCCATTTTAGTAGGGCATTTACTTGGAACATTATTGCTTATCTTAGGTGGGGTCATTGGTTCTCAGCAAAGATTATCGGCCATGGAATCTACAAAAATTTCATTTGGTAGTTATGGTAGCTATTTGTTTTCGCTTTTAAATGTTTTACAGTTACTAGGCTGGACAGCAATTATGATTTTAACAGGAGCTCGCTCAATCAATTTAGTTACAATAAAAGATTACGGGTTTGACCACCTATGGGTTTGGTGTTTAGTAATCGGAGTATTAATAGCAATCTGGTTGTACTTTGGACAAAATGCTTCAAAAAAACTAAATAGTTTAGCTGTTTGTTTATTGTTTGTTTTAACAATTGTACTTTGTTTTGTCATTTTTAAAAGCGATAAAATCTTAACACAACCAAGCACTTCTGGATTATCTTTTGGTGAAGCCGTTGAATTATCAGTGATTATGCCATTATCGTGGATTCCATTAATTAGTGATTATACTCGATTTGCAAAGACAACAAAGGATGGTGCAATCGGTAGTTTTATAGGCTATATGTTTGGTAGCTCTTGGATGTATATTATTGGGCTTGGCGCAGCATTAGCATTTAATCAAGTAGACCCGGTTGCTGTTTTAATGAGTGCAAATCTAGGATTATTTGCAGTTGGTATTGTCGTCTTAGCGACTGTTACAACGACTTTCATGGATGCTTACTCTGCAGGAATATCAGTTACAACCATTTTTCCAAAGCTAAATGGAAAACATATTGCCCTTATCGTTACAGCTATTGGAACGTTATTGGCCGTTATTTTCCCTATTGAGAAGTATGAAGGATTTTTATATACAATTGGTTCATTTTTTGCGCCGTTATATGCAATTTTATTAACGGACTATTTTATTCTAAAAAGAACAAGTATAAGTAAATCGTTGAAGATTGATTGGATCGCGTTTATTACATGGATTTTAGGCGTTTTTATTTATCGTAAATTCGTACAATTAGACTTCTTCCTTGGAGCTACTGTTCCAAGTATGATTTTAATTTGTGTCATTTATATTGTTGTTCAATTTGTTATTAATAAGCTTGTTCGAAAGCAAATCGGGGGAGAAAAAAATGTTAACTATGAATGAAATAAGTCAAATTCTTGAAAGCGTAAAAGAGAAAAAGCCTTTAGTTCATCACATTACAAATTATGTAACTGTAAATGACTGTGCAAATATGGTGTTAGCTCTAGGTGGATCACCAGTAATGGCAGATGATTTAGCCGAAGTAGAAGAAATGGTATCTTTTGCATCAGCTCTTGTTATTAATATTGGAACACTAAATGAAAGAACAATTCAATCAATGATTAAAGCTGGTAAAAAAGCTAATCAATTAGGCGTACCAGTTATATTAGATCCCGTTGGAGTAGGGGCAACAACTCTACGTACAGAAACGACTGCTAAATTATTGAAAGAAGTACGTTTTGCCGTAGTTCGTGGAAATATGTCAGAAATTAAAATGATTGCTGGCTTAAATGTACAAATTAAAGGTGTTGATTCTGTAGCTGGTGAAGAAGACGGTGTTGAAATAGCAAAATCTCTTTCAGCGAAATTAGGCTCAGTAGTTGCAATTACAGGTGCGGTAGATATTATTGCAGAACAAGACCGAGTATGTACCATTTCAAATGGAGATAAAATGCTAGCTGATGTAACTGGAACTGGATGTATGAGTACATCATTAATTGGAACTTATGCTGGTGCAACGACTGATTATTTCCTAGCAGCTGTTTCCGGTATTACTACAATGGGCCTATGTGGAGAGCTTGCTAAAGCTCGCCTATCTGAAGGGCAAGGAATTGGTACATTTAAAGTGAACTTATTTGATGAGGTATCCAAAGCTTCTGTTGATACACTTCTAACAGGAGGAAAAATCGAATGGCTATAACAAAAAGTAAAATAGATTATAAGCTTTATTTAGTAACGGATCGAGATGTATTAGGATCAAGGGATTTAGTTCAATCTGTTGAGGAAGCAATTAAAGGTGGAACAACAATTGTACAAATAAGAGAAAAA
The DNA here is from genome assembly GCF_002585125.1 of Bacillus sp. AFS029533. Lineage (NCBI taxonomy): Bacteria > Bacillati > Bacillota > Bacilli > Caryophanales > Bacillaceae > Bacillus > Bacillus sp. AFS029533. The sequence continues at coordinate 17,778 of NZ_NUQC01000006.1, forward strand.
AATTGTAGTAGTCTAGATTTTTACAAAATTGCTATGCAAGTAAAAGAAGTAACTTCAAAATATAATGTACCATTGATTATTAATGACCGTTTAGATATCGCTTTGGCGATAAAGGCTGATGGATTGCATATCGGTCAAGAAGACTTACCTTTAACTGTGGCTAGAAAGATTGTTGGAGAAGATATGATTATTGGTGTATCTGCATCAACATTAGAAGAAGCAATGATTGCACAGGAACAAGGTGCGGATTATGTTGGAATTGGTTCAGTGTATCCGACGAGTACAAAACTAGATGCAAAATATTTAGCGCCAGATGAGTTGCGAAGAATACGTGAGGCAATAAAAATTCCAATCGTGGGGATCGGCGGTATTAATGAAAAAAATGTTTCAGAATTAATGGAAACAAATATTGATGGGGTTGCAATTGTTTCTGCAATTTTAGGGAAAGAAGATATTAGATCGGCGGCTGAACATTTGAGTATGCTGGTTAATAAATAATAAATTACTGGGGTTGTCTATTACATCGTTATTTGATGGATAGGCGCCCTTTTTTATTTATCCATATTTATAAAAATTAAATGTGTCCATAGCCTATTTTCAAAAAAAGACTTATTTTCATTAACATACCGACAGTCGGTACATAATATAATTTTATAGAAACACAAACCGTCAGTCGGTCTTTAAATTCAGATAGCTCATTTAGAATGGAGGTATCGAAGTTTGCTATTACGTAGGTATTTGTCACCTTTATATTTGTCACTCCTCTAATCTCACTCAAACAAACTCTCTATTTAAAAAATAAATCAAAGGGATGATTATATGTCTAAAAGTATGTATGTCATTTTCACATTAGTAATTAACGGTATTTTACCTTGGGTTATTTATGTAGTGTTATCAGACTATATGAGCAGGCTTTTAGCTCTCTCGATCGCAATGCTACTTCCATTAGTAGATAATGCAGTTCATCTGTGGAAGTATAAGAAACTTGATGTTTTTGGTGGATTAATGCTTTTTACCATTGTTCTGACACTTTTATTAGTTTTCCTAGGTGGTAGTGAAAAGATTTTACTTGTAAGAGAATCATTAATAACTGCTTCAGTCGGAATAATCTTTTTAGTTTCGCTCTTATTTAAACGCCCTTTAATATTCTACTTAGGAATGCGATTTATTCAAAACAATCGTTTCGCAGAAAACTGGAGTATAAGATATTTTCGTTTTGTTATGCGATTAATGACTTTTGTCTGGGGAATTACGCTACTAGCAGAAGCAATCGTTCGAGTAATTATGGTTTATAATCTATCAACTGAAAGATATCTATTTTTCTCAAATTATGTTCTTTATGGATTTATTGGTGCTGCAATTTTATGGAATATTATTTATCGAAGAAAGTCAGCAACAAGGCTTCAAGAAATTAAATCACAGTTAACAAAGTAATCTATAAAAGGAGTGCAGTAGAGATGGAAATTATTCCTATTCAAAAGGCACATCAAAAAAGTGTCTTAAGCCTTTATAAAACTGTCACGAAGCATTTGCTTAGTATGAATAATGATCAGTGGAATTTACTTTATCCGAATGTATTCGTTATTCAAAGTGATTTAAGTAATCATAATTTATACGGTATAGTAGAAAATCACGTCATTATTGGAGCTGTAGTACTCGACGAAAACCAGAGTGAAAAGTATAAACAAATAGATTGGAATGACAAAAATGGAAACCCTGTCTGTATACAGAGACTTGCTGTAAGTCCCGATTACCAAGGAAGAGGAATTGGAAAATTACTATTAAATTATGTGGAACATTTGGCAATACAAAGAGGCTATACAAGCATTAGATTAGATGTTTATTCTGCTAATGAAGGGGCAGTAGGGATGTATACCAAATATGGTTACGTCAAAAAGGGAGAAATCGAATTTCCTTTACGCAAATACCCCTACTACTGTATGGAAAAGCAATTAAATAGATAACAATGGATTTACCACAGGAGGTAAACATGAAAGAAAATCCACAGCTAAATTCAAGTTTTCAATTGATATTATCAGCTACAGAACAGCTCATCGAGGAAAAGGGCTGTAGACAAACAACAATGCAAGATATTATTGATCGAACAGGACTTTCTAAAGGGGCCATTTATCATTATGTTACTGGAAAAGATGAACTGTTTGGATTGATATTGAAAGCCCGCACTGAACAAATAAATACAAAGTTTTTTGAAATTGTTTCGAAAGAAGAAACAGTAGGGATTAATGACCCACTCAATGTAATTGCAAACGGCGTAGCGAAACATTCGACAGAGCAAGATGTAACGAATAAAATTTTCATTTACTTACTAGGTCGCATGGATAATCAAAAGGTTGAAGAAATCTTAAAAGATGTATATTCACATAGTTTAGCGATATCAACAAAATGGATCGAAGTAGGGCAAGAGGAAGGTGCAATTCCTTTAGTAGTTAATGCAGAAAAAATGGCTTCTATATTTCTGACATTTATGTATGGTTTGCGTGTTCAAAGTACTGTAAATAAGGACAGTTCTAATTTAAATATGGGGGATATATATCAAGTTATGTTCCGTTCTTTGCAGTAGCCAATAATGTAAATAGTGTCCTAAATTATTGGGTTTAAGCTAGAATTAAAAAAGGGACCAACGTAGGCCCTTTTGTTTTTCATTATTTACTTAACATCATGAAACCATAGGAGTAAATAGATTTTCCTCTCTTTTGCACTTGGTTCATAACCTCTTTTATACCAGTGATTTCTTGTTGGGATTCTTGTTTCCCTGTTAGAAGACTGTATACATCTATTGTGTACTTTTCGCTTTTTGGATTAAATCTAAAATAATAAACATGATCATCTTGGAAGTAAACTTGCTCGTTATAACCAACTTTAGTTTTATCAGCATCAACAAATGAGAATTTTTTTTGAATTTGTTCTGTTTTTGTATTAAATGTATAAACATCACCTAGACCATCAACGAAATATAACTCATCCTTGTAGAGGTATGCAGATTGCCTAACATTAAATACGATCGTTTCAATTATGTCGTCCACTCCCGCATAATGTACAAGTGGAAAGATATCTTGTTTTTTTGTTTGTTTATGTACCCTTATTAAAAGGTCGTCTTTATTATGGTCATCTGTTGTAGCGCCCATAATAAAATAAAAATAATTTTGATCAGCTAACACTTCCGATTCTGCAGCTACTTCATTAGGAGTTTCAATCTTAGCTAGATCCTTTACATCAAATTTATTATCGAGGGTTACTTCTTTTAACACAAACACTTTTGGCTTAGTTTGATCGTTCGCCAAAACGTATACATTGTCTCCTACAACGCCAGAAGACACAAGGTAATTAGGTATGGTACCTGTTTTAAATCCATTTTCATTTCCATAGCGAACATCAGAATCATATCCGCCTTTTTTATTAAATCCCGTATTATAAATGCTAAAGAATAAATCTTTACCTGGTAAATAACCGGAGCGCTCTCCCGTATACTGACTTTTCTTTAAATGAAAATCCTCATACTTCCCACCTAAAAGTTGTATTCGATTTTTATCCTCTATAAAGACTTGATTCGTACTTTTAGTGATATTCCCTAACTCTAAACCTTCCATTTTAATACTGTTCGCTTGCCCTTTCTCATCAACGAACATCGCATAACTCATACCATCATCATTTGAATCTTGATCAGCAGTAGTTGAAAAGTAAATTACAGCTCGTTTATCTTTTAAGAAATCAATATTTGTCATTTCATCTTCTTTTACTGAAACCTTTTCACTTGGGTCCCATGCGTACACATAAAAACTATATCCTCCACTTAAAATGAGTGCCACTATTAGGGTTGATAGTATAATTTTTAATTTCATAATTCCTCCAACAGATATTAGTAATAAATGGGAATAGCGAATATGTTAAATATTCGCTATTCCCATACTTACACCTTTTTATCCTATGTATAATATCTTATAATGTTTTAACTTTAGTAGTATCCTTTGCATCACGTACATCTCTCGGATATACTCCAAGTCCTTTATCTACGTCAAGGTCTAAACCTGCTTTTTCTTTAAAAGCAGACCAAACTAATTTAGAGCAGTTTTTTGCTCCACTAGTGCTTGTTTGACGGTTTGTAGCAAAATTGTAAGAATAATCTTCTCCTAATTCACCGTATGCCCAGTTAGCTGCAGCATCTCTTTTAGCCTGTGTAGTATTAACTGACTTAATAACAGCTCCTGTATCTACCTTTCTAGAACTAGATGAAATCGTACGTACTCCTTTGTCTGGAATAGACTCTACAATTGTAGTAGTTGTATAGTACATTCCAACATGACCATGATTTAAGTATGCCGTTTGTGAATCTGTATAATAGAAATTTCCTTTAGTACTTGAGCCAATTATAACCGTACCACCGGAACCTCCTAGTGGTTTAATAACATTTGATCGCTCCTTACTAGCTTTTGCTTTATCAGCGGATAATTCTTTTTTCATTTGTGCTAGTACATCGTCTACTGACATATGTTGAGTTCTAGCAACCTCTTTTGCATCTTTCAAAATTTGAGTAGTAGTTAAGCCTTTTTCAAATTTAGAAACTTCTGAAACTAAAGCATCTGTTTTTGAAAGTTTTATTGCTGCTGCAAAAGTAGGATTTTGAACACCTAAAGCTAGTAACGCTCCAATTGATATTCCTAAAACATTCTTCATTTTCATTCTATCACCTCGTAGATGTTGTTTCTTAATTAAGAACAAGGGGTCATTCTCATTAAGAACATTTTCTATTATAATTAGTATTTTTTAATAAAACTACCATTTTATTCTAATAAAGTAATATTTTACCATTTTTAATTTTCGCTATTATGTATTAAGAATTGGTTAAAAAGTAGTAGTAAATGAAAGATACTTTTCATTTATAGTAAAAATAAACCGTTTTTAATAGATTCGTATCAGTTTTTTTAATTGATTTAAACAATATTAGAGCAACTTGCTATTTTTCCATTTGAAAAATCAACAGTTGTGCCATTTTTAGTGTGTAATACCTTAACTGGTATGGGTAACTTTTCATCTTAATTGCAGTTTTAACGAATTTAATTGTAGTTTTGGTGTGTTTAATTGCAGATATCGTTATTTTAATTGCAGATTTGACATTTTTATTTGCAGCTCTCCTTTTATTTGCACTGATGAACTGCTTATTTGCAGCTCTCTGAGATTTATTTGCACTAACTGTCTTCTTATTTGCACTCCCCCAAGACTTATTCACAGCCCACCGTTCAATAGAAATTCAGACTACATCCCCACAATCCTCCCACTTTTCCTAACATTTCCTTTCTTGTCTCAATTTGTCGAACATAGATTAAAGGAAAATGGTAGAAAATATCGAATATTATCAATTGTAAGACTAAAATATTTATTTCTTATACACGAAATATGAGACTCCACTGCTATGTGCTGCAGTTGGAGACATTCTTACGTTTTTTAAAACGTACCTAAATATTAAAAGGAGAGTGACTAACACATGGATTTTTTATTATCTAAAGAACAGCAAATGATTCAAGAAATGGTACGAGATTTCGCAGCGAAGGAAATTGAGCCTTTTGCAGAGGAACTTGATCGTGATAGCAAATTCCCAATTGAAACGTTCAAAAAAATGGGTGAATTAGGTTTATTAGGAATTCCGTTCCCTGAAGAGTATGGCGGTAGCGGTGGCGATACAATTAGTTATGCGTTAGCTGTAGAGGAAATAGGACGTGCATGTGGAGGAACAGGTTTAAGTTTTGCTGCAACTTGTTCATTAGGTGCTTCTCCAATTTACTATTTTGGTACAGAGGAACAAAAGCAAAAATACTTAGTTCCAATGGCACAAGGAAAAACGCTTGGAGCTTTCGGTTTAACTGAGCCAAATGCGGGTTCTGATGCTGGTGGGACACAAACAAAAGCAGTATTAGACGGTGATGAGTATGTGATTACTGGTGAAAAATGCTGGATTACAAATGCTCAGTATTCTAACACAATTATCGTAACTGCTTATACTTCTATTGATGAAAAAGGAAAGAAAAATATTTGTGCGTTTATCGTACCAACTGATTCAGAAGGATTAACAATTACAGATCCTTACGACAAGATGGGTGTCCGTGCTTCTAATACGACACAAATTGTATTAGATGGCGTACGTGTTCCAAAAGAAAATATTCTTGGCAATCCTGATAAAGGTTTTGGCCAATTCTTATATACATTAGATGGTGGTAGAATTTCAATTGCAGCACTTGCTGTAGGAATTGCACAAAAGGCTTTTGATAAAGCATTAGTATATGCAAAAGAACGTAAACAATTTAAACAACCTTTATCTAGTTTCCAAGCTATTCAATTTAAATTAGCTGATATGGCTATGGGAATTGAGTTAGCAAGAAATATGGTACACAAAGCTGCATGGTTAAAAGACAATGGAAAACCGTTTACGAAAGAAGCGGCATTCGCTAAGTTATACGCATCTGAAATCGCTTCCAAAATTGCGAATGAATCATTACAAATTCATGGTGGATATGGCTACATGAAAGAGTATGGCATTGAACGTTTAGTGCGTGATGCTAAGTTACTTGAAATTGGTGAAGGTACATCAGAAATTCAACGTATGGTAATTGCACGTCAATTAGGATGCCGATAAGGAGAGAGAATATGATCAAAATACTTATTGCAAACCGCGGGGAAATCGCATGTAGAATTATCGAAACATGTAAAAAGCTTCGTTATCAAACTGTGGCAGTTTACTCAGATGCTGATAAAGAAAGTTTGCATGTTAAGTTAAGTGATGAAGCTTTTTCTTTAAAAGGGAATCATACAAAAGATACGTATTTAAACGCTGATTTAATTATAAAAATTGCAAAAGAAAATAATGTAACAGCCATTCATCCAGGATATGGCTTCTTATCAGAAAATAGCGATTTTGCTAGAAAATGTAAAGAAGCCGGCATTTTATTTGTTGGTCCTAAGCCAGAGCATCTAGAGATGATGGGCGAAAAAATTAGAGCTAGACAAATAATGGAACAATTAAACATTCCATTAATTAAAGGAAATTCTCACCCAATTCAATCAGTTGAAGAAGCAAGAGAAATAGCAGAACAAATTGGCTATCCTGTTATGTTAAAAGCTTCTAGTGGTGGCGGCGGAATTGGTATGAAGTTAATCGAAAACGAAGCACAACTAGAAAAAGAATTTTTAACAACACAAACGAGAGCTCTTCAATTTTTTGCAAATGATGATGTATTCATTGAAAAAGCGATTATTAAACCGAGACATATTGAAGCACAAATCGCTGCTGATACTCATGGCAACGCTGTTTTCTTATTTGAAAGAGATTGTTCAATTCAAAGAAGAAACCAAAAAGTTGTTGAGGAAGCACCATCGCCATTCCTTTCTCCACAAGGTAGAAAGAAACTTGAAGAATATGCCCTCACAATTGCTAATCAAATGAAATATGTAAACGTGGGAACAATTGAATTTTTAGTTGATGAAAAAGAAAATATTTACTTCTTAGAAATGAATACTAGATTACAAGTTGAGCACGGTGTAACAGAAGGAATTACAGGAATTGATCTAGTTGAATGGCAGTTCCGTATCACATTTGGTGAAACACTTCCAATTCGCCCAACTCATGTAGAAATGAATGGTCACTCTATCGAAGTAAGGGTGTATGCTGAGGATCCTAAAACTTTCTTCCCATCGCCAGGAACAGTTCATCACTGTAACTTCCCAGAGGAGATTGGTGTACGTATTGATACACATCTTTATGATGGATGGGTTGTATCACCATTTTATGATCCACTATTAGCGAAAGTAATTGTTACGGCTAATACAAGAAAAGAAGCAGTAGTTCAACTGCACAATTATCTTAAAAAGGTAGAAATTGAAGGTATTAAAACAAATCTGCCGTTTTTGATTGATATTCTTTCAACGAATGCATTCCAAGAAGGCGACTATACAACAAGTTTTATTAGCGAATATCAAAAAGTGAAATGAGGTAATTAAAAATGGAAAACTTAACTGCAATGATGGCTGGAAGCGTATGGAAATGTCTTGTATCTGTAGGAGACGAAATTAGTAGTGATCAAGATTATGTAATCTTAGAATCTATGAAAATGGAAATTCCGCATGCTGCTCCTTATAAATGTAAAGTCGTAAATGTGTTCGTTAACGAAGGCGATTTTGTAAACGAGGGCGACTCTTTAATTCAAGTTGAAAAACTAGGTTAGGAGTTATTAGTGATGAAGCTACCTCAATCGGCTTTTATAAGAGAAGTAGGTCCACGTGATGGTTTGCAAAATGAAAAACAGTTTGTTTCCACTGAAAAGAAGCTTGAGTGGATCAATTTATTAGTAGAGAGTGGTTTGTCTTATATAGAAGTTTCATCGTTTGTGAGACCAGACTGGATTCCTCAATTAAGTGACTCGGTAGATCTATTTACGAGACTTAAGAAAAAAGATGGGGTTACTTATGCAGCTCTTGTTCCTAATAAAAGAGGGTTAATGAGTGCATTTGAAGTAGATGCAGATGAAATTAATTTTTTTGTTTCTGCTAGCGAAACACATAATTTAAAAAATAAAAACGCGAGTATCGAGCATTCAATGAGCGATATTCGCTCAATGATTACAGAATGTAAAAATAATAAAAAGACTACTAGAGCATATATTTCAACTGTATTTGGTTGCCCATATGAGGGTGCTGTAGACCAAATGAAGGTGATCAATCTGGCAAACCAATTACTAGATTGTGGAGTAGATGAAATTTCCTTAGGCGATACAATTGGAATTGCTAATCCGCTTCAGGTAAATCAATTTTTAGAAAATCTAGTTAAAGAAGTACCAGTTAATCGAATTGCAATGCATTTCCATGATACATATGGTCGTGCTATTGCAAACCTATATACTTCTTTACTATTTGGAATTGAAAAATTTGATTCATCAAATGGTGGACTAGGTGGTTGTCCATATGCACCAGGAGCTAGTGGTAATGTAGCTACGGAAGATGTTGTTTCATTACTTCATAATTTAGGTATTACAACTAATGTGGATGAAAAGAAACTTCATCAAGCTACTTCATATATCTCTGAACAAATGAACTTAAAACCAGTTAGTAAGCTATTTTCCGTATGGAATGGTTCAAAGGAGAGTATTTAAATGGAATCAAGTTTATTAGTAAGTGATATCGGTCATATTAGAATTCTTACTTTAAATCGTACAAATGCAGCTAATTCATTATCACGTGAGTTACTAGATGCTCTTCATGGACAAATGGATGAGTTAAAGAAATCTTCTGTGCGTGCTGTCATATTTACTGGTAGTGGATCATCTTACTTCTGCAGTGGTGCTGATTTAAAAGAAAGAAGAGGCATGACTGAGAGTGAGGCTCGAGAAACTGTAGAAAAAATCGGGACACTTTTTGAAAAAGTGGAAAGATTACCTATGCCAACAATAGCAGCAATCAATGGAGTTGCCCTAGGTGGAGGACTTGAACTTGCTTTAGCGTGTGATTTAAGAATTGCTCATAAAGAAGCAATTGTCGGTTTACCGGAGACATCTTTAGCGATTATTCCGGGTGCTGGTGGTACACAAAGACTTCCACGTTTAATTGGACTTGGGAGAGCGAAAGAACTAATCTTTACTGGCAAACGTTTAAATGCACATGAGGCTGAAGGCTACGGCATTCTAGAACATGTTGTTGAAATAGATGAATTACAAAATAAGGCGCTTGAAATATGCGAAACAATCGCAAGTAAAGGTCCTCTTGCAATCCGTGCAGCAAAAAAGGCAATTCAACGCGGTTTCGATCTTCCATTAGATTTAGGACTAAGATTAGAAACTTATGAATATGAAACTTTACTGCATACAAACGACCGTATGGAAGGTTTAGTAGCATTTCAAGAAAAGCGTAAGCCGCAATATAAAGGAGAGTAATTGCATGTCAAACGAAGCAACATATCAAGCTCGAAAAGAACAAATACTTTCTGGTGGGAAAGAAAAATATCATGAGAGCAATGCCAAAATTGGTAAGCTCTTTGCAAGAGAAAGAATTAATCAACTTTTAGATAAAGACAGTTTCGTGGAAGATGGTTTCTTTGCGAACTGTATGAATGACGAATTTCCAGCAGATGGCATCGTAACAGGTATTGGTAAAATTGATGGCCGTACTGTATGTGTAATGGCGAATGATTCAACTGTAAAAGCAGGTTCATGGGGCGAAAAAACAGTAGAAAAAATCATCCGCATTCAAGAAACATGTTTAAAAATGCTAGTACCACTAATTTATTTAGTGGATTCTGCAGGAGCACGTATTACGGATCAAGTATTCATGTTCCCTGGTAGACGTGGTGCTGGACGTATATTCCACAACCAAATTAAGCTATCAGGTCAAGTACCTCAAATCTGCTTATTATTTGGACCTTCTGCTGCAGGGGGAGCTTATATTCCTGCATTCTGTGATTCAGTATTTATGGTTGAAGGTAATTCTTCAATGTACTTAGGATCACCTCGTATGGCTGAAATGGTAATTGGTGAAAAAGTTACACTCGAAGAAATGGGTGGAGCTAGAATGCACTGTTCAGTTTCAGGCTGCGGAGATGTATTGTGTGAGTCAGAAGAAGAAGCAATTGCGAAGTTAAAAGATTATTTATCTTACTTACCAACTAATTTCAAGCAAGGGGCTCCTATTGTTGAGGCTAAAAATCCTGTTCAAAAGGAAAAGTCTTTAGCAGAAATTATACCAAGCAATCAAAACGTACCATTTTCTATTTATGAATTTATCGACCGAGTAGTTGATGAAGATTCATTCTTTGAAATTAAAAAGCTATTTGCACCTGAACTAGTGACTGGTTTTGCTAGATTAGATGGACGTAGTGTAGGAATTATTGCTAACCAACCGAGAGTTAAAGGTGGCGTATTATTCCATGATTCAGCGGATAAAGCAGCTAAATTCATTAATTTATGTGATGCTTACCATATTCCTTTATTATTCTTAATGGATGTACCTGGTTTCATGATTGGTACTAAAGTAGAGCGTGCAGGAATTATCCGCCATGGTGCAAAAATGCTTTATAGCATGAGTAATGCATCTGTTCCAAAAATCTCAGTTATCGTTCGTAAAGCTTATGGTGCTGGACTATACGCAATGGCTGGCCCTGCATTTGAAACAGACTGTGTCATTGCATTCCCATCTGCTCAGATCGCTGTAATGGGTCCTGAAGCAGCAGTAAACGCAGTGTATGCAAAGAAAATTGCAAGCTTACCAAAAGAAGAACAAGCTGCCTTTATCCAAGAAAAACGTAAAGAGTATGCTGAAGATATCGATATTTACCGCTTAGCATCTGAATTAGTAGTAGATGTAGTTATTCAACCAGAAGAGCTACGTACAGAGCTAATTAAACGTTTTGCTTATTACTCAGAATCATATGAAACTCCTGCTACGAAAAAGCATGGTGTTTATCCGGTATAAGTTATAGAGAAACAGCCCAAAACATAGGGCTGTTTTTTTATTGATATTAAATGAAGGTAATCTACTGTCGTCACTTAGTTCAATCTGTCAAAGCCTAAAGGGGGAATAAATGAATTAAACAAACGTTTGATTCATCATTTCCTTGTAGATTAATAGATATATTCAATAAAATTTTAGATTTAGAGGTAATTTATATATTATTAAGAAATTATAATAATAATGGAAGTAGTTTATTAAGCTGTTACTAAAAGGGGGGAAGTTAAATGAGTAAATTAGATCAAAAGCTAAAAGAATGGCACAAACAGAACTTACTAGATGAAGACTCTTTAAATCGAATACTAGAATATGAAAGGCACCGAACGAAAGCTGAAAAGCAATCGTTTTTAGGGGATATTGTGCCATTTTTAATTGCATTACTTGTAGCATTTGCAATTTTAGCGCTTGTGGGCAGTAACTGGAACGACTTTAGCCAAACTATGAGATTAGTCATTATTTTTGTAACACTATTGGTTTTCCATACAGTTGCATTTATAAGCTATCAAAAGGGTAAAGAGTTGTTTGGGCATTGTTTAAACTTTATTAATGTAATTGGATACGCATGTGCTTTCGTTTTAATTGTACAAATGTATCAATTTTCTAGTGATAGTCCAGTATTTCTAATTACTTGGACGTTGCTCGCGTTTCTTTACTATTATGTATTAAAGCATAATATGTTCTATTATCTTTTCTTAGGAATCGGATTTTTTAGTTTGAGCTATAGTGCTGGAATAGAAACGGCACATGTTTATCTACTTCAATTTCCATTGTTACTTTGTTCAATTTATTTCTTGAGATTAATGCAGAATCGATGGAATACCAGCTTTAATTACACATTTCTAGGCTATATTATCATTATGTTTTTCCAGACATTTTCAGATCGCCAATATATGATGCCAATTATTCTAGTAGTGTTTATTCTTTGGTATTTAAATGAACGTGGAATTATTGATTATATACTACTACCTGTATTTACTATATTCATATGGCTATTCACATTTTTCACCTCATTATTCGGAGGATCATATGATGCAGTTCACGAGTTACAAAAGGAATTTTCTCATGGATTTTTAAAGCCAATTGCAGTGCCACTGTTTAATACGATTATTCTATTAATCCTTTTACTAGCAATCTATACTGTGTACAAGAAGTGGAAGGACCATGAACCGTTTAATAATTATCTTTGGATCTTCTTATTCATATTCTTATTACCGATACTAGGGGTTCAAGATAAATTAGCTAATATGATCGTAGGCGTACTAATATTATTTGCTTATTCATGTATCCGTTTATTTAAAGGTGTTTCAGGTCAGGAAAAAGGAAGCATCATTATAGGTTTTATTACATTTGCCTCACTCGTTATTGGAATTTATACAGGATTTGCCGTTTCATTTATAAGTAAGTCAATTGTGTTTATCATCCTTGCAGTGGTTCTATATTTTGTCTATACCCAATCGAAAAAAGCAAGAGGTGATGAACATGCAAAATAAGAAGAAATTACTTTTACTTTCAATAATTCAATTTGTTTTATTACTAGCTTTACTTGGCAACATTATGTACTTTAAGCAGTCAGCAGATACGTTTAAAATAAAGTCAGAAAGTTTGGATCCAGTAGAACCTTTATTAGGGCATTATGCGGCTCTATCTTATGATTTTGACTCAATAACAATGAAGAATTGGAAAGGTGAAGCTAAACCAAAAGAAGGGGAAAAAGTTTATATTGTCTTTCAAAAGGGACAAAACGATATTTATCAATTTGATTATGTAACCGATCATCGTCCAAAACATTCAAAATACATTAAAGCAACTATTCAATACACATATATTGCTGAAGAGGAAGAAATTGTAATCAACCATAATCTAGGTCGCTTTTATATTCCTGAAAGCCAAATGGACAAATACAATCAAGGCGGAACTAAGTATATTGTTACAGTCCAACAAAAAGGAGATCGATCAGTCGTTAAAGCTGTTGATGTTCAATGAAAATAACCTTTTAATATAAAAAAGAGCTCACATCATAAGAGTGAGCTCTTTTTGTATTACGCTGAAATTTCATCACGTTTTAATAAATTAGCTTTTGCTAAACGTTTTCCAATAATAACACCTAATGCAGATGCTACATAGGCTTTAACTAATCCAAGAATAATGAATGGATAAAATCCGAAAGCCATTGCATCGTGCCAGCTTAGAGAAGCTGCAATTTTTAACCACACAGTACCAAAAATTAACGTTACAAACATTCCAATTGTGTTTGCAATCATTGCATTTAAAACTGTGAACTTAGTTTTTTCAATATAGTAAGCGATGATGAAAATAGTTGGAATAAATCCAATTAAATAACCACCCGTTGAACCCACTAGTACGCCAAACCCCGCAGCACCACCTGCGAAAACCGGAATTCCGATCGCACCAAGTGCTAAATAAAGAAGTAACGAGATTGTTCCGTATTTTTTACCTAAAATTGTAGCTGCTAAGCCGATTGCTAAAGTTTGACCTGTGATTGGAACAGGAGAAAAGGGCAAAGGAATAGATACTTGAGATAGAATACCAATAATTGCTGCAAATAAAGCTGAATTAATAAGCATTTTTAATCTTTCTTGTTGCATTACAAAATCTCCCTCTCTTTATGTTAACTTATTTAATTTGTTAGTTAACATATTATAAATTAATTATATTTTATATAAAAAGATTGTCAATATGTTCAAATTTAAAGAGAGTATTGCTTTAGGAAAATGTCTAATCCCCAATTAAATAAAAAAAGAGTAATTCGAATTCGATTACTCTCCTTTCAAAACTATAATTTTTTTCCCGAATAATTTAATTAATAGCGAGTTCTTTTAATTAATTTGATTACACCATAAATAATTCCAGCAATCATTAAAATTGCAACTGGTAAAACTACAACCATTCCTAACATAAGTTCTCCTAAAATAAATAATTGGATAAATAATCCTAAGTAATTAAGTATACAATACCAAATATTTCCAAACGGTTCAATATTCGAAAGAAACTTATTAATTATTAATCTGTAAAAACTCTGTAAACTAATCGACCAATTATGAGCTTGTAATTTTAGCTTGCAGTATGTTTGCTCAAACACCGATACCAAATGTTAGTTAACTCAATAAAAGGTATCTATACATTTATTAGTGAAGTTAGTAAATGTGTCGGGGAAAAACTTTGTTAATATAATATCTTTTCTTTTCTTTCAAAAAGATGAAGCTGATAAAATAAGTGTGAATTTTCAACGGGAAATTAAGTAAATATTAAAGGGCGAAAATATTTGGCATGAATAAGATTATGGTACTAGTAAATAACCTATATAATAGACTTATCGTTTTATTGATTGACAAATCCTTGTTTAGGCTAGACAGAAAAAGTGTGGTACTACTATAAAACGAGATGCGTAATTAATATTTAGTTTGTGAGTCTAAAGTATATATTTCTAATTAGGTATTTCTATAGGTAAGGGTTTTGATTATATTGAAATAATAAAAACCTCAAAAAAAACAAAAGATAAAAAGTGTTGACATTTACGAAAAATAGGAATAAAGTATGTATTAATTGAATCGCGAAAAGCAATGATAGGAATTTTAGTAGTGGAGTTTTCCCTGTAACAGAGAGCTGGTGGTTGCTGCAAACCAGTACATAGAACACATGAATTACGATCCTAGAGCATCTTCCTCGAAACAAATAGTGAGGGGAAGACGGTGAAGAGCCGTTATGAAATGAAGATATTAGTATTGTTTTTAATACTAATAATTTAGGGTGGTACCGCGAATAGACTATTTCGTCCCTACTGTGCAAACAGTAGGGACTTTTTTATTTTAAGAAAATAATTTAATTAAATAATAAGCAATGAGTGGAACGAAAGTAGTGAAGTTTTCCCTGTGACAGAGAGCTGATGGTTGGTGCAAATCAGTACATAAAACGACATGAATTACAGTCCATGAGCATCTTCTTCGAAACGAATAGTGAGGGGAAGACGGTGAAGAGCCGTTATGAAATGAAGATATTAGTAAGTTTTAGTAAAACAGCTAATAACTAGGGTGGTACCGCGAATTTAAAGTTCGTCCCTACTGTGCAAACAGTAGGGATTTTTTTATGTGCAAAAATCTTGGATGCATGTATAGATGTAACGGAATAAGCTACAAGAGTGGTAAGAGCTTAGAGGAAAAACAAGCTTGTCTTGTTTTGAGTTGTCTAGTTCCAGGCGTTAGCCCCTCGAGGTCATAAGCCAAAGTCCAATAAAAGTAAAAACCAACCTTTATCAGCCTTTGTCTTATGCTTGTCGGGGCTGAGCAAACGCCTTCCACATTTCATGTTTGAAAGGAGTGATGTGTTTGGTTGATTATGACTATAAATACCGAATAAAAAAAGATTTTGTAGAAAGAAGGAGTAATTTGGAAAAAGTAGAAATGGTTAAATGATGGAAACTTGCTTAAAAATGCTCAAAAAAAAGCTTTTAGCAAGATATAGATAGAACGGGTATTTTTAAGAAAGTAGAGTAATAGATTTTTAAGTGAAATAATTTTTAAAAAGGGGAATTGATGACATGAAAGAAGCAGCTTTTGAAACAAAAATAATACCACCTCATTTGAAACAATACTTATCGGAGCAAAATTATGATCTTTACACGCCAATTGATCATGCTGTATGGCGCTATGTAATGAGACAAAATCATCACGCATTAAAAGATAGAGCACATTCTGCATTTGTCGATGGACTTAAGATGTCAGGAATTGAAACGGAAAAAATTCCAAATGTAGCTGAAATGAACGAGTGCCTTTCAAAAATCGGTTGGGGCGCAGGAATCGTTAATGGATTAATTCCAGGCGCTGCATTTTTTGAACTATTAGCAAATGGTATTTTACCAATCGCAACTGAAATTAGACAAATTACGAATATAGAATATACACCTGCTCCAGATATTATTCATGAGGCTGCAGGACACGCGCCAATATTATTTGATCCTGTATTTAGAGAGTACGTACAAAAAATTGGATCAATTGGTGCAAAGGCATTTGCTACAAAAGAAAAACAAGAACTATTTGAAGCAGTTAGAAATTTAACGATTGTAATGGAAGATCCAAAATCGACAGCTGAAGAAAAAGCTGCTGCACAAAGATTAGTTGAAGAAAGACAAAAAGCAATTGTTGGAATTTCAGAAGCTGAAAAAATTTCACGCGTATTCTGGAGAACAGTTGAATATGGTCTAATAGGTGAACTAGATAATCCAAAAATTTACGGTGCTGGTTTATTATCATCAGTAGGTGAAAGCACACATTGCTTTACAGATGCAGTTGAAAGACTACCTTTCTCTATTGAAGCTTCTACATTACAACCGAAAAATATAACTGAAATGCAAGCACAATTATTTGTATGCAAAGATTTCGATGAATTAATGCAAGGCGCTGAAGAATTAGCAAGCACTATGGCATTCCGTGTAGGTGGTACAGAAAGCTTAGATAAAGCTCTTAAATCGAAAAGCGTTGCTACATTTGAATTAAATTCTGGATTAAGTGTAACTGGTATTGTTCATGCAATCATAAAAGACGAAAACGGTGAAGCAATTTACGTCAATACAACTGGCGAAACTGCACTTTCAATAAACAATAAGCAATTAGAAGGTCACGGAAAAGACTACCATGCTAAAGGATTTGGAACACCAATTGGACTTCTAAAAGGTAATATTGAATTAGAAGAATGTGACGATGCTGCACTTAAAAATTTAGGTATTGTCGTAGGAAACTTTGTTGATTTAGAATTCTCAAGCAATGTAAGCGCTTCCGGTAGAATTGTAAATATCATTAAAAATGAAGACAAAGTTGCATTAATCTCATTTGAAGACTGCACTGTTACTTACGAAGGAAAAGAATTATTCAAAAAAGAGTGGGGAACTTTTGATATGGCAGTTGGTTCTCGAGTTGAATCAGCATACCCTGGTGCAGCTGACCCAACATCTTACTTTAGTGATTCAATTAAAGAAGTAGAGTTCGTAATGGAAACACCAGCTCCATTAACTGAATTAGAAAAATTATATAAAGAAGTTAGAGTAATTAGAGAAAAGAATACATTCTGTGATGACTGTATTTCTAAATTAATTGCTGTGCATAATGAGCTTAAACGTGAACACCAAAGTGATTGGTTATTACGTTTAGAATTACTTGAAATAGCTACAGTTAATGCTAAATTAGCGCAAATTGTTGAACCATTAAAAGCGGAATTGGAAGCATTAAGAAAAGAAGATTCTTTAAAGAATCTAATTACAAATGGCTTAAAGCTAGTTTGATAAGTTGGAATATTGGGAAAAGCGTTACTTCTATAGAGGTAATGCTTTTCTTATTTTTTACTTCTGGTAATCTAAAGATATAAACTTTTCATAATGAGAGAGGTGCTAGTCAATGGCATTTGAAGTAAAAGGAATTGATCATATTCAATTAGTTTGTCCAAAAGGTGGAGAGGACGAAGCGAGAAAATTTTATAATGGAATTCTAGGAATGAAGGAATTGCCAAAGCCGGAAAATTTAAAAGGCAGAGGTGGATGCTGGTTTATTTGCGGTAATCAAGAAATTCATATTAGTATTCAAGAAGATTTTATAGCACCTAAAAAAGCTCATCCTGGTTTAATTGTTACAAACATAGAGGCATTAAGAGAGCAACTCCTTCAACTCAACTTTGAAATAAAAGAGGAACCACCAATAGAAGGTCGTACTCGCTTTTTTGTTAATGATCCATTTGGGAATAGAGTCGAGTTTTTAGAATTTCATTAAAGATTATTTGATAAACCACTGTATATAAACAGTGGTTTTTTATTTTTAATTGAATGCTTAGTTAGAATTAAATTGTTAATTTTAAGAAAATTGATATGATTTAATTAACAAATACAAAAGAAGGTTGTTGAATTTTACTAGATGAGAGAGCATTATTCAGCTATAAGCAGGAAGTAATGCTCTTTTTATGGAACTAGTAATGAGTGAATATCAATACAATTAGAATAGTCTGGATTATCAAGCGGTTGCACTTGTATAAGTTGCAAGGAGGTTTGTTATGAAATTTATCGCATTCGAAAATATACACTTAGAAGAAGCGGCTAGTCTTTTGGCTATCCGTCATATGTATGACCGAAGTAACAACCCTGAATTACCATCTAAATTTGAAGAGGCTACGTATGCTAAGAAAGCTATTGAGGCACTTTTTAATGAAAAGGATAGTTTTGGTATTGCAGCGGTGAAAGATTCCGAGTTAGTTGGCTATATGATTGGGTCAATTCAAACAGATAAAAATCGAGAACGTCATACATGGATTAAGTATGCAGGTATGGCTATAGCTGAAAGTGAATATGTAGAATTATATCGTGAATTATATGCAGAGTTTGCCAAGAAAATGGTAGTGCTTGGTTCGTTTAATCATTACGTAATGGTACCAAGTGGAAATAAGTCAACTTTAGATGCTTGGCTTCGTTTAGGATTTGCCTATGAACAGGTTCATGGTTTACGTGATTTGTCAGTTTCGTCGGATAAAGTATTTGAAGATATTCAAATTCGATTGGCAACTAGTGAAGATGAAAAAAGAATCCGTGAATTAGCAACCGTAATCATGGAACACCAAGCGAAGTCACCTGTATTTGCACCAGGGTTTATTGAAGAAAGAGATGACTATCAGGAAGGTTACGCAGAAATTATTAATGATGAAGCGGCAACATTATGGTTAGCGCTCTATCAAAATGAGATTGTAGGTCTTCAAGTATTTGAATCAGCTACAGCATCTGATGAGAATTTATTAACACCTGAATCTTGCATTAGTTTAGTAATAGGAGCAACGGTCGAATCTTCTCGCGGAATAGGTGTTAGTAAGGCCTTATTACAGCATGGACTTACTTTTGCTGAAAAAGAAGGCTATAAACTTTGCGAAACAGATTGGAGAATAACGAATTTACAATCCTCGAGATTCTGGCCAAAAAATGGTTTTAAACCGATAGCGTACCGTCTAGTCCGTAAAATCGATCCTAGAATTATATGGGCAACAGGCGTTTAATGGGTTAGGAAAAGCAGGGAAATTAGGGAGTGTAGGAAAAAGATGAAATTAGTTGGTAATAATATATATTTAAGACATTTAGAAGTTGCAGATGCAGAAGATTTTTTATCTTACGAAGTTCGAAATAGAGAGTTTTTTAAACCTTTTACATATATAAAAGACGAAAGTTTCTATACTTTGGAAGCTCAGCAAGATCGTATTAAGTCATATAAAGAGAAAAGCGACAATGATCTGTATTATGGCTTTGGTATCTTTTTAAAGGAAACAGATGCTTTTATAGGTTTTACGATGCTAGCAGAGGTTTTAAGAGGAGATTTACAAAGTTGTTTTGTTGGTTATTCTTTAGATGAACAACATAATGGTAAAGGATATACAACTGAAGCTGCAAAGTTAGTTGTAGAATATGCCTTTAATGAATTAAAATTGCATCGCCTTGAAGCGGGTGTAATGCCGCATAACATTGGTTCAATAAGAGTATTAGAAAAGGCGGGTTTCCATAAAGAGGGAATTGCCAAGAAAAATGTACGTATAAATGGGAAATGGGAAGATCACCAAATGCTAGCTATTATTAATGAAAATGAATAACTATATACCTTTTGGAGGGATTAATATGAATATTATTAGTTATCCAGATTTATCGAGTAGACCACATAGTCTCACTGTGGAACGAGTAATGGAAAATACTATCGATGTTTTGTATGAAGCTTGGACAAAAAGATTCGGTGATTGGTTTGCTGCGCCAGGTTCGGTAATTATGAAGGCAGAGGTTAATTCTGTATTTTTCTTTGAGACCCATTTTGAAGATAAACGCCATCCTCATTATGGTCGCTTTTTAAAACTTGAGCATAATCAACTTGTTGAGATTACTTGGTTCACTTCTGGATCTAAAACGGAGACGGTAGTCACTGTAGAGTTTTCAACAAATGAAAGTGGAGCGACAGTTATTAGATTGACTCATGCAGGATTCCCAGATGAATTATCAAGAGACCAACACGAACAAGCGTGGCCGATGGTGCTTGAACAACTTGATCGTCGAATGAAGGAATTAGCCTAAGTATGAAAAAAGAATCATTTCTTTTAGAGCTACAAGTATTAAAAGAAATTGCCGAAATATTAAACGAGGGTACTGATCTATACAGTACCCTCAATTGTGCCTTAGCCAAGTTAGTTCAAGTTACGGGTTTAGATACAGGATGGATCTTTTTAATTGATAAAAATGGGGACTTTGAATTAGTTGCTTCACATAAATTACCTCCAGCTCTTATGAACGAAGAGGCTAAGCCAATGTGCAATGGAGATTGTTGGTGTGTAGATAAATATAATACCGGAAGACTTAACAAGGCATCAAACATTATGGAATGTAAAAGATTAGAAGACTCAATTATTCATAAGTGGGGAGAAACAAATGGTGTCACCCATCATGCGACTGTACCATTGCAAGCAGGTGAAGAATCTTTTGGTTTATTAAATGTAGCTGCCTCTAATAAATTAAAATTTGATCAGGAAGAATTAAATTTACTAGGTGCAGTTGCATTACAAATTGGAACAGCAATTAAACGAATTCAATTAACAGAAAAGGTAAAAGAGTTTGAGCTGATTCAAGAAAGAAATCGCCTTGCAAAGGACCTACACGACTCAGTTAGTCAATTATTGTTTTCGATTAATGTAACTGCTAAAGCAGGGGCAAATGTATCCGACAGTCCGAAGTTAAAGGATACATTTAATCATATTCAACAAATTGCCCAAGAAGCACAAGCAGAAATGAAAGCATTAATATGGCAGCTTAGACCACAAGGGATTGAAAAAGGAATAGTTAGTGCATTAATTAACTATGGTGAAATGCTAGGATTAAAAGTAATTAGTAATGTAAAAGGAACAACGATATTACCTTCTAAAATAGAAGAAACATTATGGCGCGTAGGTCAGGAAGCGTTTAATAATTGTAGAAAACATTCAGGACAAAATACGGTATATTTACAGTTATCAATCAGTACAAAGAAAGTTAAAATGACGATTCGAGATCAAGGTGTAGGTTTTATCTGCCCAAAGGATGTACAAATTCCAACATTAGGTTTGAAAAGCATGAAGGAAAGAGTCGAATCGATAAAAGGGTCGTTTTTAGTTGAAAGTGATTTGAATAAAGGAACAAAAATTACGACGAATATCCCTTTTTAAGAAGGAGAGTTTTATGTCTATTAAAATATTAATTGCTGATGATCATCATGTAGTTAGGAGAGGACTTATTTTTTTCTTAAATACGCAAGATGATATCGAAGTTATTGGAGATGCATCGAACGGAGAAGAGGCATTAAGCTTAGTAAAAGAGTTAAGACCTGATATTGTCATCATGGATTTATCAATGCCAGTTCTAGATGGAATTGAAGCTACCAAAAGAATAAAAATAGAAGGCTTAGCAGTTAAAGTAATGATTTTAACTAGTTTTTATGATCAAGATCATATTTTACCTGCAATTGAAGCGGGTGCAGCGGGATATTATTTAAAGGATAGTGATCCAGATGAACTCGTTTCCGCGATCCGAAAGATATACGATGGGGAAAAACAGTTTCATTCGAAGGTTACGACGCAATTAGTTTCTGCTTTAACTGGGAAGATAGAAACGAAGAACGATGAGTCATTTCAAGACAAATTAACTAAGCGAGAAATGGATGTATTGAAGGAAATTACGAGGGGTAAGAGTAATAAAGAAATAGCAGCATCATTATTTATTACAGAAAAAACTGTAAAAACCCATGTTTCGAATATTTTAGCCAAGACTCAGCTTCAAGATCGAACTCAATTGGCACTATATGCAGTACGAAATGGGATTTTGAAATAGACATTAGTAAGTTACAGATTTTTACTTTTTAATAGAAAGGAAGAGTGTAATGCGAATTCTTGTATTAGGAGCTGGAGGAATTGGCGGCTATTTTGGAGGACGCTTAGTAGAAAAGGGAGAAGATGTTACATTTCTAGTACGAGCTAATCGGAAAAAACAGCTAGAGGAAAATGGTTTAGTCATTCGGAGTGTGAATGGTGATTTTTCATTTCAACCGAATCTAATTACTGCAAAGAGTCCTGCCGAGATTTTTGACATCGTACTTTTCTCAACTAAGTCATATCATTTAAGCAATGCCATTCTGGATGTAAAACCATTCGTAGGCGATCAAACTGTTATTTTACCACTTTTGAATGGTATTGCTCATCTAAATCCCTTAAAGCAGGCATTTGGTGAAGAAAAGGTTATAGGCGGTTTATGTTTTATCGAAACTACTTTAAATGAAGCAGGGGAAGTTGCTCAAACAAGTAAAGCTGCTAGACTTGTATTTGGTGAATTCTTAAGTAAAGAAACTGACCGTATTAAAAAAATTGCTGATGCATTTAGCGGTTCAAAAGCTGACTTTGTCCATAGTAAGCAGATTGAACGAGATATGTGGCACAAATATTTGTTTATTACTGTAATGTCTGGCGTAACGTCTCTTATGCGTGCTCCTATTGGCCCAATTAGAGAAAGTGAAGGTGGAAGAGCTATTATCAGTGAATTATTTGAAGAATGCGCTAATATTATGAGGTCCCATGGTGCGCCAATTTCTGAAAATATTGTGGATGAGCATATGAAATCAATCGATGCTCTTGGATATGATATGAAATCATCTTTGCAGAGGGATATGGAAAAAAATTCGTTAGTAGAAGGGGACCATTTGCAAGGGCATTTACTAGAACTTGCAAAGAAAAAGGATATAATTGCTAAATTACTTGAATTAGTTTATCAAAATATTAAAGTTTATCAAAAAATGAATCAAGATCATAGTAATCAAGAAACCGAACGTCTTTCAGTTTGAAATCTACAACTTTAGTTGTAGATTTTTTTTATTTTTATATACTCCTAAACGTGTAGAAAAGTTCTATCAAATGACCGAAGTTCGGACATTATGAATTGACTATACTAAAGGTACGAATTAAAGGAGTGGAAAATATGAATATTTTAATGATTAATGGTAGTCCAAGAAAAGAAGGTCGTACAGGTAAATTAGCGACAATCATCTCGAAAAAATACAATGTAAAAACAATTGATTTAAGTGAACTAGTGTTACCAATTTATAATGGTCAAGAGGAGCAAAATGAAATTGCTACTATCCAAAAACTAAGATCACAGCTAGAAAATGCTGATGCTATGATCATTGCAACACCGGAATATCATGGTGGAATGAGCGGAGCATTAAAAAACGCTTTTGACTTTTTAGGAAGTAAGCATTTTAAAGATAAGCCAGTTGCAATTTTGGCTGTAGCCGGTGGAGGAAAGGGTGGAATTAATGCACTTAACAATATGAGAATTGTTTTAAGAGCATTATATGCAAATGTTTTATCGAAACAAGTTGTGATTGACCCATCAGACTTTATGTCAGAAGGTACTACGTTAGAAGAAAATACATCTTATTCAGTAGATAGCATATTTCAAGAATTGAAGCTCTATACTCAAATTTCAAAAAAGCTAAATGAAGAATGGGTTGCATCAAATTATTAAAGGATAAGGTGATAACATTGAAAAACTGGGTTCAGTTTAGAATTGCAAGACCTACAAACCAATTAGCTGAAATAAGTAAATTCTATGGTGAAGGACTTAGATTAAAAACCGTGGGCAGTTTTCAAAATCATAATGGGTATGATGGAATCATGTTCGGATTACCTGATGTTGAATACCATTTAGAATTTACTCAACATATTGATGGAAGTCCATGTCCTGCTCCAACAAAGGATAATCTTTTAGTATTTTATATACCTAATAAAGCTGAAATAGATTTGGTCAAAAATCGATTAAATAATATGGGGTATTTTGCAGTTGAACCTGAGAATCCTTATTGGCGCGGAAAAGGTATTACATTCGAAGACCCAGATAGATGGAGGGTTGTGTTAATGAATACTGAAGGATTGAAGAATACTTAAGATTTCATATTCGAAAAAACACGATGGAGAGCCTTTTATGGAAGGTTCTTCATCGTGTTTTAATATTGTGTAGTCTGAGGTCTTTAATTTATTAGGATATAAATTATGTATATTATGCTTAATAAAATATACATAAATTGAAATTTACAATTGCCTTAAACTAATGGTCTATCAATTAAAGTAGCGAATTCCAGATCGTGTTCATGATCATCATTGATCGTTGTCATTCCTTTGACAAAGTGAACATGCTTACCGTTTCCTACCGGAATAGGAGGACCAGTTTCAATAATAACCTCGTGATGATGATCTAGAAAATCTGTATTTACTACAATTCGGTGTACATGACTATGTCTTCCTTTGGGAATGACTTCACTTGTAACTCCAGCAAAGCGATGATTATGTCGATCGTCATCTTCTTCTGCCAATTTAGTGCTAGCTACAAATTCATGTACATGTGTTTGAGGTTTTTCTTCTTTTGGTTTTACTTCTTTCTCTTCATTAGACTCTCTTTCATTTTCTTCATTTAACTCTCTTTCTCTTTCTTTTTCTCTTTCCCTTAGTCTTTTTCGATATTCAAACGGGTCTCTTTTCACAAAATGACGCCCCCTTCGATAAAGATTGTCTTCCTTTTTTATCTTATTAGTACTTGTAAATAAATATGTTTATTAAACGTGCATATTAGATTGTATTTTTACTCAGAAACATTGAAATACTTTCATAAAATAAGTAAAATGGAATAAATACTTACAAAAAGAAGGTTTGAGTAGATGGATGCTTTCGATTTAAAAATTATTAATCATTTAATGGATAATTCAAGAATAAAGTGGGCGGATTTAGCTAGTGAAGTTGGCTTGTCAGCTCCGGCTACTGCTGAACGAGTTAACCGATTAGTTGAACAAGGTGTAATTAAAGGATTTGGTGTGCTAGTTGATTCAGAAAAAGTTGGAAGTGAATTAACTGCCTTTGTAGCTGTCTCGCTTGAGCGACCTGAAAATCGAGCTCCATTTTTAGAGCTTGTTAATCAATTAGAGGAAGTGCAGGAATGTCACCATATTGCGGGTGAAGATGATTATTTACTAAAAATAAGAAGTAGAAATACAAAAGACTTGGATCGAGTAATTAGCCATGAAATAAAAGGGTTAAAGGGTGTAATAAGAACAAAAACAACAATTGTAATGGATACAACGAAAGAAACCTTTCGACTGCCATTACAAAAAAATAAATTTTCTATAGAGTAGGGAGGGCAACATGAATTTTGAATTTTACATTAAAGGATTAATAATTGGCCTATCAATTGCTGCACCTGTTGGCCCAATTGGGGTACTGTGTATTCGTAGAACTCTAGCGTATGGAAGAATGGTTGGTTTAGTTTCTGGTCTTGGGGCTGCTACTGCTGATGGTATTTATGGCTTAGTTGCAGGCTTTGGATTAACTGTAATTATGAATTTTTTGATTGGTCAGCATTTTTGGATTCAGTTAATCGGTGGTTTCTTCCTCTGTTATTTAGGTGTAAAAACACTTATTTCAAAAGCCAGTTATACTCAATCTGATACGCAGAAGAAAAATATAATGAATGCGTTTTTATCAGTTTTATTTTTAACGCTAACAAACCCAATGACAATTCTATCATTTATCGCCATTTTTGCGGGATTAGGAATCTCAAATTCAAATAGCAATATTGTTTCTTCCGTTATTTTAGTATTAGGTGTATTTTGTGGTTCAAGTTTATGGTGGGTAATATTAAGCAGTGGTGTGGGACTATTTAGAACTCGAATCAATGATCGTTCTTTAACATTAATTAACCGTTTATCAGGTATTATTATTATTATTTTTGGTTGTATAGCTTTATATGGATTAATGTAAAGTAAGCGTAAGAGGGTATTTAGATGTTATTAATAAAAAGTTTTATTTTAGGTTTATCAGTTTCAGCACCTATAGGCCCGGTTGGTTTATTGTGCATACAAAGAATTTTATCTAAAGGAAAAACAGCTGGATTTATGACAGGATTAGGCGCATCTTCAGCTAACTTATTTTACGTTAGTATTGCCGCGTTTGGTTTTTCTATTGTTTCATCATTTTTAATTGAGCAGGAATTTGTTCTTCGAATCGTAGGTGCAATATTTTTATTGTATTTAGGAATTAAAACCTTTCTAAAAAGACCTGCTAAAACTGCCTCGAATTTGAAGGGTGAAAGCATGGTTAGCATGTTTATCTCTACATTTTTATTAATGATCACAAATCCTGTAACAATTTTAAACTTTGTAGCAATGTTTGCAGGGGTGGGTTTTGATCAAAGTTCCACATCTATAGAATCAACAGTTTCATTAATTATAGGTGTTTTTTTAGGTGCAGTTTCTTGGTGGTTTATTTTAAGTAGCGTAGTTAGTTTGTTTCGAAATAAAATTATAACTCACTTAGGTTTAGTAAATAAAATGGCTGGTTTAATGATTGTTGTTTTAGGAATTATTTCATTTATTAAGTAAAGAAGGAAGCTATATACTAATAGCTTCTTTTTTTTTGCTGTTTCCTAGAATTGAATAGAAAGTCTTTTATTAATTGTAAAAAAACATAACATACCAAATTCCAATCGTTAGGAATGCGCCTAATGCAATAAATATTGCTTTATACACCCAATGAGGCAAAAAGAACAATATAGCACCTATTCCACTTACACCATTTCCTCCAACTCCACTATTTTTTAAATCTGCATGTGCTTCTTTTTTATACATAATTCCAAAGACCAGCAAAAACAAGCCTATTATCGTAAAGTAAATTAGATAAGCAATATCATTTCCATTCATTTTCTTCGCCCTTTTTATGAATCTTTCTTATAATTTAAGGATAAATTACCTATCATTGCTGTTTAACCATTTTTTTCCATCTATAAGTTAAATTTAACCATTAAGATACTGGTCTGAGTTTACTTCTAATAGTAGCCATAAACGATTTTCTGCTGTTTAACTTGCTTTATTAAATAAAAAAATATAGTATCGATCATAAATTTGTGTAAAATAAATATTATTGACAATTAATAAATGTTGTAACTATAATAGTTACATCGGAGGTTGAATCCTATGAAAATCAGTAGTCGTTTTACCGTTGCTGTTCATATTTTATCTTTGGTCACGATTGAGAATAGTGCGCTTTGTACTTCCGAATGGATTGCAGGAAGTGTAAATACAAATCCAGTCGTAATTAGAAGAGTAATGGGAAAACTTAAGAATGCTGGCTTAATTCAAGTCCGTCGAGGAACCGGTGGAGCTTCACTTCGTAAGCCGTTAAATGAAATTACTCTTTTAGATGTTTATAGAGCAGTTGAAGTTGTAGAAGAAGGAGAACTTTTTCAATTTCATGAGAAACCGAATCCTAAATGTCCAGTAGGTGCAAATATCCAAGCAGTGCTAGAACTAATCTTAAATCGAGCACAAGATGCAATGGAAAAAATACTGGATGAAGTTACTATGGAAGAATTAGTTACAGTATTAAGCAAAAAAATTGGATAGTATCATTCAATTTTTTTTATAAATGATGTAACTGGTGTTGTTACATCTATATATTATATTTTTTTAAACTAGTTGTAACTATTTTAGTTACGACTTTGAGTTCAAAACAATTTTTAAAGAATTAAGGAGGAAGAAAAAAGATGAAAATTGGTATTATTGGAGCAACAGGAAAAGCAGGTAACCTTATTTTAAAAGAAGCAGTAGAAAGAGGACATGAGGTAACAGCAATCGTAAGAAATGCTTCTAAATTAACAAATAAAGAAGTATCAGTATTGGAAAAGGATTTATTAGATCTAAATTCAGCTGACTTAAAGCAATTTGATGTTGTTGTAAATGCATTTAAAGCAGCTGAAGGCCAAGAGAATCTTTATATTGAAGCTGGGAATGTTTTAATAAATGCTTTAAAAGGTGTTAACGATACTAGATTAATCGTAGTTGGTGGAGCTGGAAGCTTGTATGTTGATGAAGAAAAAACGATTCAATTAGTTGACACACCTGAATTTCCAAAAGAATATTATGCTACTGCATCAAATATGACAAAAGGTCTTCACGACTTACAAAAAACAACTGATATTAATTGGACATTTATTAGTCCAGCAGCATTTTTTGATCCGAATGGTAAACGAACTGGGGCTTATCAAAAAGGAAAAGACAATTTTATTGTTAATAAAAAAGGTAATAGCTACGTAAGTTATGCTGACTATGCAATTGCATTATTAGACGAGATTGAAAATCCACAGCATATTAACGAACGATTTACTTTGGTTTCTGAAGCAGAATAAGTCCGTGAAGCGATTCTTTATGAGAATCGCTTTTTCTTATTTATAAAAAATGGACCTCATTGTATGAAGTCCACCAATTAGTGCCTATATTTGTTTCTTTTTATAACTATAAAAATACATACTTAAAGGCCACCAAATAACTGCAAAAATTGGATATACAGCCCAAATTGTATCTGGGGATGAAATGATATTTACAATGATAAAGAAAAGACTAATTAGTATGCTAGCTGTAAACGAAAATGCTACAAACGATTTTCTATTCGCATGATAAATGGATAAAGGCCACCAAATAATTGCAAATGCCGGATAAATGACCCAAAGATAATCTGGAGATGAGATAAAATTCAAAAGCCCATAGTATGCGATTGTAATGATACTGCCAAGGAGTGCAATCGGTAATGTTCTAGCATTCTTACCTAAATGCATGAGAATTGGCCAACTAATAATTGGAAAGGCAGCATAGAAAAACCAAAGATAATCAGGAGAGTGAATTAAGTTTTCCGTTAACAAGAAAGCAAGGAGTACGATACTACTAAAGATTGAGAATTGTTTCGTCGATCTTTTTCCAATGAAATATAAACTAATTGGCCAAAATAAAATGAAAAAACATGGGTAAATGAACCAAATCGTGCTAGGAGATGTAATAAAATTAACGAGCATAAAAAAGACCATTGTCATAATACAGCCTGCAGTTGCAAAACCGATATAATTTTTCACTGTGCTTCACCTCACTTTTTACGTTGCCAGTAGAAATACATTGAAAGAGGCCACCATAATAGACCAAACGTTGGGTACACAAACCATATAGTCTGTGGAGTGTAGTAAAAATTAATAAATAAGAATAAAGCAATTAGTAATCCACTACCCCAAATTGAATAGGATAAATTTAGTTTTGCAAAATTTGCTTTCTTGCTATCTGGTTTTTTAACACCAAGTTCTCTCTTTAATTCCTCAATGTCCCCAAATTCTACAATCGCTTTGTTTATAGCATCTTCTTCGTCCTTACCATTTTCCATTAAAAACATGACTTTTTCTTCTAAGTTCTGAATAATCTCTTGTTTAACTATTTCTGATTGTTCAGTTTTAGGAACATCTTTAAATAGTTCTTCAATATGATTTCTAATTTTTTTCATTATTTCTCCTCCATGAATAGATCAATAATTTCTTTTACTTCTTGCCATTCTTTTACTAATTCACTTAAATATGCTTTACCTAATGAAGTGATTTTGTAATATTTTCTTTTTCCACCGTGTGTAATATCGCCAAAATAAGCTTCCACTAATTCCTTTTTTTCTAAGCGCTGAAATACAGCGTATAATGTTGCTTCTTTTATTTGAAACCGATTGTCTGTCCGTAATCCAATTTCTTGAGAAATCTCATATCCATAGCGGTCTTTCTCAGAAATAAGTTTTAATATGATTGAGTCAAGATGCCCGCGTATGATGTCACTTCTTACCATAATTCACCTATTCACCTTCTATAAGATTATTCTATCTGATAGAGTAATGTTAACAATAATTACTCTATCTGTCAAAGTAATTTTATGTGATTCTATTTTTGACTATTCGTAGGAAATGAAATAGGCCCGTCCGAAGCCTAAATAAATTATTTTTCCTATTCCTGCTCTACTATATGTCACATTTTTTGTATTTCATTCGTCTTAATTAGTGAAGAAAAGGAAAGGGAGAGATAATATTATGAAACTAAATCAAATAGATGGTCATCAAAAATGGGATGTTACTGTATTAGGTGGTGGTATTGCTGGATTAACTGCATCGATCTACTTAGCTCAAGCAGGTAAAAAAGTACTTCTATTGGATAAAGCATCTAAATTAGGTGGGAGAGGTATTTCGAATACAATTGGCGATGCATATTTAAATCTTGGAGCACACGCATTATATATAAACTGTATCGAAATTTTAAATGAGGTTGGTGTTACTGTTTCTGGCAGGGTTCCAAAATTGAGTGGTGCATTTATTCTTGGTGATCAATTTAGTCAAATGAAAATAATCGAAGCATTTAATTTATTTTTGGGTAATCATTTAAAATGGAAAGAAAAAATGGAATTTATTCGATTTTACCGACATATTCGTAAAATGGATTTAGAGGAAATCAATCATATTAGTTTAGAAGAATATTTAAATCGAAAAATAACAAGTCGTCGTGTAAAGAATTTAATTTTAGCTTTTATACGTGTATCTACTTTTACAAGTAATTCTGAATTAATAAGTGCAGGAGTGGCAATTGGTCAGCTTCGTAGCGCGAAAGTTATGTATATAAACGAAGGATGGCAATCAATTGTTAATGACCTAATTAAAAAGGCGAATCAACTTGGTGTTACGATTCAAAATAGTACAGTAGTGTCTAAAATCACTGGAACTTATCCAAACATAAATCTTATTTTGAAAAATGATACTAGGATCAACACGAGCTGTTTGTTATCGACAATTAATCCAATTGATTTTGTTAAGTTAATAGATGAGCCAATCTCAGATTCATTTTTACAAAAATGTAATCAAACGATTCCTGTAAAAGCTGCATGCCTTGACCTTGTAATGAATGGTTTACCAAATCCAAAACTCAACTTTGCTTTAGGAGTTGACCAACCGTGGTATTTTTCAAATCATTCATCAGTCGCGAAATTATCGAATAAAGAAGGCGAAATTGTAGTTCATCTAATGAAATATTTAAACTCGGTCAACGAAACAGATTCTGAAAAAGATGAGGTAGAACTAGAAAGCTTACTTGATTTGCTTCAACCAGGTTGGAGAGACTATGTAATTTCACGTCGCTATCTTCCTAAGCTTATCGTTTCTAACGACATAAAAAAGCCATTTCATAAATTAGACAATCATTTATCAAATAGTGATATTGGCTTAGAAGGTATTTATATTGCAGGAGACTGGGTGGGGGAGACAGAACTTCTATTGAATGCATCTTTAACGAGTGCTAAAAATGCTACTAAACTAATAAATGAGAAGCTTGAACTTCAACTAATTTAAAATAGAGGAGAAGATACTTCATGGAAGTAGACTATCTATATTCTCAATATAAGCCACTTTTATTTTCAATCGGATATAGTATGTTAGGATCGGTTGAGGATTCGGAGGATTTGGTGCAGGATACTTTTCTCACAGTTCAACAGATGAATCAATCCACCTCAAAAGAAGAGCCAAATAATATAAAAGCATACTTATGTAAAATAATGACAAACCGTTGCTTAGATTTATTAAAATCCTCAAAAAATAAACGTGAAGTTTATATAGGACCATGGCTTCCAGAACCGATTATTCAAAAATTACCGGAAGATTTAAATGATGATCCGATGGAAAAGATGATTTTAGATGAAACGATCACCTATGCATTTTTAGTTTTACTTGAACAGTTAAACCCTACCGAAAGAGCAGTATTTGTATTACGGGAAGCCTTTCAGTTTGACTTTCGAACAATCGCAAATATTTTAAATAAGACCGAATTGAATTGCCGTAAAATATTCAGTAGACTTAAGCGCAAAGTCCAAAGTAAGGATGTAGTTGAAAAACGAAATCTAAATCAAGAGCTAGACATTGCAAAACGATTTATTGAAGCTGCAGAAACAGGTAATTTAGATATGCTAATCTCACTTTTAACGGAAGATATCGTACTAATTACAGACGCTGGTGGCAAAACGAAAGCTGCTCTTCGCCCAATCAATCTACAGAAAAATGTTATTGCCTTCCTTCTTGGTGTAAGGAAGAAAGTTAATTCTTTATCTGAAACTGAAATTGTTTTGATTAATAATCAAATTGGCTTAATTGTTAAAAGTGAAGGCGAAGAACCAACCGTAATTTGTTTTGAAATAGAAGGAGACCGTTATCGAAGTATTTATATGCTTCGAAATCCTGAAAAAATAAGATTTTTAGGGTGATGATCAAGAGCATTTTAAACATTAGAACAGGGTGTCCCACTTTTTATGGGGTACCTTGTTTTTTAGATGTAAGAAAACGAAAGCATCTTACTCATAGAGGGTTCATGAGTATGTATGAAAGCAGAAATAAGAAAAATAGTAACTCAAAGAGGGTTCATGAGTAAGTACGAAAGCAGAAATAAGAAAAATAGTAACTCAAAGAGGGTTTATGAGTAAGTATGAAAGCAGAAATAAGAAAAAAAGTAACTCATAGAGGGGTTATGAGTAAGTACGAAAGCAGAAATAAGAAAAATAGTAACTCATAGAGGGTTCATGAGTAAGTAAAAAAGTGAAAATAAGAAGTTTAGTAACTCATAGAGGGTTCATGAGTAAGTAAAATAGCGAAAATAAGATATTTAGTAACTCATTGAGAGTTCATGAGTAAGTAAAAAAGAGAACATGAGGAATTTAGTACTCATAAAGGGTCCATGAGTAAGTAAAAATGTGAAAATGAGAAATTTAGTAACTCATAGAGGGTTCATGAGTAAGTAAAAATTTGAAAATGGGCAATTTAGTAGCTCATAGAAGGTTCATGAGTAAGTAAAAAAGAGAACATGAGGAATTTAGTAACTCATAAAGGGTTCATGAGTAAGTACGAAAGCAAAAATAAGAAATTTAGTAACTTATAAGGTACTCATGAGTAAGTAAAAATAGCAAAAATAAGAAACATACTACTCAAAAGAGTAAAAGGGTGTAAGTCTAAGAACAGCCCTTTTTTATTTTTGGTTTTTTTCACAAAAAGCTTTATAGTTTTAGTAGTTACTATGTTTAGATTAAAAATTATAGGAGTGTTTATGGAAACGAAAGAGTATCTAATTACGCAGCTTAATGAAATTGAAAAATGGGAAAAAGATCAAAAAAGCGTATTTTTTTGGGAGAAAATCGGTAGAATTCCATTTATGATCTTGGATAAAATTACACCTAAGTTCATTCACGATAAGATTGGAGTTATTTTAGATGAGCTATCTAAGTATGTGAATGCTGGTGGTCAATATTTAGTTAGTGTTCCTTCAACTTTAAATAGGATGAGTAAGGAGCTTTCTATTCAGGAACTAACCGAAATTGAAATGGTCAATCAACTTAGTCTTGAGCAAATGGATCGCGTTTCGAATGATTTTATTGCTAGTCGTAAACAATTTGCAAAAGTCCAAGGAGCGACCACAGGTTTTGGTGGAATGTTTACAATTGCGATCGATATTCCAATCTTATTAGGACTTACATTAAAGACACTTCAAGAAATAGCGATTTCTTATGGTTATGATCCAAATGATCAAATGGAGAGAGTATTCATTATTAAGTGCTTACAATTTACATCTGCTGATATGTTGGTAAAAAAGCGATATTAGAAGAGTTAACAAATATTGAAGGAAAAAAAGCCTTTTCTCAAATTGAGGGTTGGAGAGAAGTATTTTATACATATCGTGACAACATGGGATGGAAGAAGCTGTTTCAAATGATTCCAATTGCAGGCTTAATATTTGGTGCATATGTAAATAAACAAGCAATTGAAGATCTTGGTGAAGCTGGTAGAATGCTTTATAAAAAAAGACGGATCATGGAAAGATTGCATGATTTAAAATAAGCAGAAAAAAGATGAATTTAGTTTAGAGCTAAATTCATCTTTTTTGTTTTTTAATCAAACGTTTGTTTAAGATTTAAATTTATTTGGGAATTGCTTAATAATGCCTGAAGAAATTGTATCAGCTATAGGGATCATATGTTGAAGACCAGCATCAAATGCTTTTATATTTCCATCCCAGTCCATTTTTATTCTAGTTACAGCTTCATTTGTTACCATTTTTAAATGTGTATATAGTAAGTCTTTTAAAGCTTGATTTGTCCAATTTGGATTTGCTTTACTTAAGAATGCAGCAATCTCATCTGCATTTTTAAACCATGTGTCGTTCAATGTTTTTAATGTTGCCATATCATTTGCTTTCGCAGCATCAATAATTTTACCGGCGATTACAATATGGTCGGTTAGTAATTTAGCAAGCTGATCTCCAGCGGCAGCACCATAATATGGTTTAATTGCATTCCCAATATCTTGTTGATTTCTTAAGAGTCTTGCTAGTACTACGTCCTTATCTGGCATTCCAGCAACAGCACTAACAATATACTTACTAGTCCATATTAAATGATCCATCCAAAGCTTTCTCATATCTGCTTTGAAATTACATGCTGAGTTACTTATGCATCTTCCTTGAACTCGATTATCAACATGCTGGGCACTGGATTTAATAGGGGATAAAATTAGTGCAAAACATAAAAATAGAGATGTGAATTTTAGTAATTGTTTTTTCATCTAGATGTCTCCTTTGAGATGTTTTCAAAATATACCAGTATTATTTTGGATTTTTTTTAAAAGTAATATTCAAAGTTTTTACATTCATTTCATTTATGAAAGTAATTTTTCTAAAGAAAATGCCACTAATGTGGAGAATATAAGACTATATAATAAATAGTAATTTTGATATAGTATAATAATGAATTATGGTAAAAAATGGAAAGTGGATATAAAACGCTTCAAGTGTTTTACCCTTTTTCCTTGGAAGGTGAAGAGGAGGACAGCAATGTTAAATTTTTTATATCCTAGTATCATTATCATGACTTTAATCATTTTATTTTTTGGTTATAGATTCTTTAAAGGTTATATTACTCTAGTAAAATATTTATATTGGATTATCTTTGGCATCTATATTACATGTCTTGTCGATTTTACTTTGTTCCCATTTCCTTATCAAAAATATCTAATTCAAGTCATGATTGAGGATCACTTGGGAAATACAAATAATTTTGTCCCCTTTAAAGTAGTTGTAGATTCAATAAGATATGGATCATTTTCAATTGCTCTAAAGCAAGTTGGTGGAAATATTTTATTATTTATGCCGTTAGGGTTTGCTTTGCCAGTTCTATATCCAATGATTTCGAAGTATAAAGTGATATTAGTTGGTTTTACTGTAAGTTTAGGGATTGAAATAATACAAGGAGCTACTGGTTTTATTCTTGGATATAATTATCGATCGTGTGACATTGATGATTTATTATTAAATACATTTGGCTCTGTGTTAGGAGTTATAGTCTTTAGTTTAAGCACTAAATTCTCTATAGAGAAAAAAAACGATAATCAATATACAAAAAGACAAGGAGCATAATGCTACTTGTCTTTTTGTAACTTCTGAAGCTCTTTCACTGTCACGAATTTATATCCATCTTTCGATAATAAATCCAAAATTCCCTTAATTGTCTCTAATTCTTTGCCAGTTTTATCATACATCGGATGAATTAAAATAATTGAACCCGGTTTAATATTTTTCTTTACATAGTTTATTTTGTCTTGAGGATTTGTATAAAAAGTATCTGGTTCTAAATTCCATGTGATCGTTTCTCGGTTATGTTTATGCATGTAATACGGTAAGCCAAATAGTTTTTTTCCATTTGGGGGACGGAACTGAATTTCCCCTTTATAGCCAGCTTTTCGTATTAGTTTATCTGTCTTTTCAATTTCGTTCTTGATAAATGAAGGTGATTTTAGCACCATTCTGTCATGAGAATATGTATGGTTTCCAATCTGTTGTCCCGCATCTACAATTTTTTTAGCTTCTTCTGGATTCTTTTCAATTTCATTACCGATTAGAAAAAAAGTAGCCTTTGCATTGTATTGATCTAAAAGTGGTAGAATGGCATCAACATTTTTAGTTGGACCGTCATCAAATGTTAAAGCAACTACTTTTTGGTTAGTGTTTACTTCATTTGTTAATCCTCCAAAAAGCTGAAAAGATCTCGCATTCATTAGTTTGTATAATCCAAATAAGATTAGAAATAAAATTAGAATACTTGCACTTATTTTCAGTAGTCTTATTTTCATCTATTTTACCTGTCTTTCTAGTTATTGAAATTAAACATCATTATATCATCACTAATTAAAAAAAGAATAAAAGAAGGAAATTAAAGGGAATTTAAGACTGTAGAAAGAAATAGTGAAAGAGTGAAGATTACGTCCTGAAGCGGAAATCAACAGTTTTTCTTTTTTTTTAAAAGGTTTTTATTTAGTTCAAACAATCTACTTGCAAAGTTATCAGTTTAGTATTAAACTGATAACAAGATCGATCAAAGAGGTGCAAAAATGTTAAATAGTCATAATGAAGCTTCTACAAACAAATCAAAAAATTTAGCAGTATTACTTTGGTTTCGATTAGCTCGTTTTTATCTTAAAAATGTTAGAGAATCAAATAATCAATTGAAAAAATGGGGACTGACGACTGCTCAATTTGATGTAATTGTCCATGTTGGGAGAAATAAGCGTCTTACTCAGCAAGAATTAGCCGATAAATTAGTTGTTACAAAAGGAAATGTGACTCATCTATTAAAGAAAATGGAAGAGCTTCAGTGGATTAAAAGAGAAGTGGAATGGAAAAACAAATATCTCTCTTTAACAGAGATAGGTCAAAAAATGTATGAAGAAATCGTACCTTCACAAGATGAGTTTCAACAAGCTCAATTCAGCAAATTAACCGAAGAAGAGCAATTTCAATTACTTACTTTATTAAGGAAATTAAATAAAAAGTGAATTAGAACGGAGGAAAGTTTATGGAGAAAATGAAAGGCATACATCATATCACTGCGATAGTTGGTGATCCACAAGAAAATATGGATTTTTACGCTGGGATTTTAGGTTTACGCTTTGTGAAAAAAACAATTAATTTTGATGATCCAGGTACGTATCACTTTTATTTTGGAGACGAAACTGCAAAACCAGGGACGATCATGACTTTCTTCCCTTGGGCAAATGCATACAGAGGAAAAGTAGGAAGTGGGCAAGTAGGAATCACAACATTCTTAATCCCAGCTAACTCAATGGAATTTTGGGAAAACCGTTTAACATCTTTTAAAATTCAAACAAAAAAAGTAAGTCGATTTGGAGAAACATTTCTTCAATTTGAAGACTTCCACGGCTTACAGCTTGAATTAGTAGAAAGGGAAGCTGGCGAGGAAAATACTTGGGAATTTAATGGTGTTACAAAGGATGTAGCAATTAAAGGGTTTGGTGGTGCAGTTTTATATTCTGGAGCACCAAATAAAACAGCTGAACTGTTGGAAAACGTAATGGAATTAGAATGCTTAGGTCAAGAAGGTAACTATTTACGTTTCAAAGCTGCTAGTGACATCGGAAATATTATCGATATTGAATTAGCAGCAGTAGGAAGAGGCGTTATGGGAGTGGGAACTGTCCACCATATTGCTTGGAGAGCAAGTAATGATGAAGAACATGTAAAATGGCAACATAAATTATATGATAATCATTATGGAGTTACTGAAGTAAAAGATCGAAATTACTTTAATGCAATTTATTTTCGTGAAAATGGTGGGTTATTATTTGAAATTGCAACTGATCCACCAGGATTTACGATTGATGAGAATATAGACCATTTAGGAGAACAGTTAATGCTACCAAAGTGGCAGGAACCAAATCGTGAAATAATAGAAAATCACTTGCAACCAATTGTTGTTAGAGAAGTGAAAGGAGAATGACGATGAAACACGTATTTAATAGAGGTAGTAATCCATCGAAGCCAACATTTTTATTATTACATGGTACAGGTGGGAATGAACTTGATCTATTACCAATTGCAGGGATGATCGATGATGAAGCTTCTGTATTATCAGTAAGAGGAAATGTAAGTGAAAATGGAATGCCACGTTTTTTTAAGCGATTAGCTGAAGGTGTATTTGATATGGATGATTTAGTTTTCCGTACAAAAGAATTAAAAGAGTTTATTGAAACGGCGTCCGCAGAACATGGATTTGATCCAAATAATATGATTGCTATTGGTTATTCAAACGGTGCAAACATTGCTGGTAGTCTACTGTTCCATTACGAAAATGTATTTAAAGGCGCAATGCTATTGCATCCAATGGTACCGATTCGTGATTTAGAATTGCCAAATATGAAGGATGTGTCAGTCTTCATTGGGGCAGGAAAAAATGATCCAATCTGTTTACCACAAGAAACAGAAGAATTAGCAACATTGTTAGAAGGTGCCGGTGCAAAAGTCGTTACTCATTGGGAAAACATGGGGCATAGCTTAACTAGATCGGAAATTGAAGCAGCAACTGATTGGTACGAAAATAACTTTTAAGGAGCATGCAATAATGATGAAATCTTTTTCTCCAGCAGATTTAAGTGATCGTGATAATTATAAGTTCTTAATTGGCGGTATAATTCCAAGACCAATTGCTTTTGTGACAACTGAATCAAATGAGAATGTCTTAAATGGAGCACCATTTAGCTATTTTAACATCGTAACGGCTAATCCACCTATGATATCTGTATCTGTTCAGCGACAAAATGGTAAACAAAAAGATACAGCTAGAAATGCGATTGAGAAAAAAGAGTTCGTCGTTCATATCGTTGATGAATCGAATGTTGAAGCGATCAATAAAACAGCTGCTGCTTTGCCATCTACTGAAAGTGAAATTGAGTTAGCAGGATTAACACCTGTAGAAAGTGTAAAGGTTTCAGTTCCAGGAGTGAAAGAGTCAAAAATTCGAATGGAATGTATTTTAGAACAGGCAATTCCATTAGGAAAAGATAATGAGGCTTGCGACTTATTAATAGGCAAGGTTGTTTATTTTCATATAGAAGATGAAATTTATGAAAATGGACGTATAGATGCAGATGGCTTAAAAGCAGTTAGCCGTTTAGCAGGGAATGACTATGCTAAGGTTGGAGAAATGTTTACGATTGATCGTCCTAAATAAGGTTAATAAGAGTGAAGGGGAAAGTAGAATTTCCCCTTCACTTTTTTTTGAAAAAAATTAAAAGAAAAATGAACGATATGCAGAACTTATTCGTATAACAAATGAAACCAAATAAAAATTGTATAGAATTAGCAAGAAGGGAGGAAGATATGGCGGATTTAGATGAACTAGAAATTATAAAGTATGCTCAGCAAGGTGACCAAGATGCATTTGCTAAACTTTTTCAAATCCATTATTCCTTTTTATATAAATACGTTTTAAAAATGACCCTAAATCAACAAACTGCAGAAGATTTAGTGCAGGATACGATGTTGAAAGGTTATGACAATATTAAGAAATACAACGGTCAATCCAAATTTTCAACTTGGCTAATTACAATCGCAACTAGACTTTATTTAGATCAACAAAGAAGGAAAAAGCGCGAATGGTTTTGGCAAAAAAATGAGTCTGAAAAGTTATCGCGCTCCTTAAATTGGCAGTTAGCCTATAAAGGGTTTGAGTGGAGTGATATTATGGAGGGCTTTGAAAAGCTTAAATCAGATGTGAGAACTGCTATATTATTAAAGCATTACTACGGCTATACGAACGAAGAAATTGGAAATATGATGGGAATTCGAGAAGGAACGGTTAAATCAAGAATTCATAATGGAATGAAGGAATTAAGAAAGGAGTTAATGCAAGATGGATAAAGAAGAGATTGTTTCAGCATTTAAGCAGTTTGATGAATTAACGAATGTACATGAACCTTCAATCAGTGCGATTACGGAAAAACTTAATGTTCATCAGGAAAAAAAGAAAACCATTTTTCTTAAAGAACTAATCGTATTCATTTGTGTAGCATGCAGTCTATTCATCGGGGCACTTCTAATTACTTTAGAGGCACCAGTAAGCATTGTTATTATTCAAGCTTTAGGCTTTATTGCACTACCGATTATTTTTAAACGAGATAAAAAGAAAATTGAAAGTGAGTTGATCTAAAGTGGAATGGACAACAGAAAATATTATCATTTTAGTTTTAGTCTTTATAATTTTAATAACTCAAAGTATCACACTTTTTACAAACGCTAAAAAGAGAAATCGTTCAGCCTGGTTATGGGGGCTGTTAGGAATGATTCAATTCCCTTGGCCTAGTGTCTTCTTTTACTTTTTAGTTGTTCGAAAAGATCGAAAAAAACTAAATTAAGGATCGTGTAGAAATACTAGACTAATTGGATCGGTTCAATTAAGTCTAGTATTTTTAAATTTATGATTGACAATATTAGTGTACTACCTGTATAGTACACGTATAAGGTGTATTAATCGAGTGATACGCATAGTTGTGTATTAAGTGTATGAACTAAGTAGTACACACATATACTAATTAAATTGTATTAAGAACGAGGAGGTGGATTGATGGAATTTATAGTGAATAACCGTGAACCGGTTTATCTACAGGTCGTTAGGCATTTTAAACAACAAATTGCCAAAAGACTATTAGAAGCTGGTCAAGAAATACCATCAAGAAGAGAATTAGCTGTTCAATTTAATATAAATCCAAATACTGTACAAAAAGCATACAAGGAAATGGAGGAACAAGGGTTGATTACGACTGAACGAAATTTCCCTAGTAAGATTACGACTGATATAAAAGTGTTAAATGGTGTACGAAATGAATTGATTATGGAAGCAGTAAATGAA
Organism: Bacillus sp. AFS029533; assembly: GCF_002585125.1. Lineage (NCBI taxonomy): Bacteria > Bacillati > Bacillota > Bacilli > Caryophanales > Bacillaceae > Bacillus > Bacillus sp. AFS029533. Next base: position 58,928 of record NZ_NUQC01000006.1, read on the forward strand.
TTTGTTGATTCAATTAAAGTAATAAATGTTCCGGTTGAAGAGTTACTTACGATGGTGAAACAAAACTATGAACAAAAGATAAAAGAAGAAGGGAAAGGAGAGGCTTAAATGATACAAGTAAAGAATGTTTCAAAAAAATATGGTCGGAAAAATGTTTTACGTGATATATCTTTCACAGCAAATAAAGGAGAAATCACTTGTTTAATTGGTATTAACGGTGTTGGTAAGTCTACAACAATGAAGGCGATAATGGGGATTACACCAATCGATCGCGGTGAAATAGTAATAGATGATAAGAAAATGAACCATACAATGTACGAAAATATCACATTTATTCCAGATACGCTTACAATGCTACCTAGTTTTACAGTTGGAGAAGCAATGCAGTTTATGAAGGATTTTTATGTAAATTGGAATCCAGAGCGTGCTAAAGAATTACTTGGTTTTTTCCGTTTAAAGGAAGATGAAAAACTAGGTGAGCTTTCAAAAGGGAATGCTGCAAAAGCAAATTTACTTTTTGGTTTAGGGTTAGATGTTGATTATGTTCTGATGGATGAACCTTTTTCTGGTATCGATATGTTTAGTAGAGAGCAAATTGCAAAAGTGTTTACGAGTCACTTAATAGAAGATCGAGGCGTGATCATAACTACTCACGAAATTAGTGATATTGAGCATTTAATTGATAAGGTCGTTTTATTAGATAACGGCGAAATTCTGAAAGAGTTTTATACAGAAGAAATTCGATTAGAAGAAGGTAAGTCAGTTATGGACGTAATGAGAGAGGTGTATGAATCGTGAATCGATATTTAAAACTAGTTAATTTTGAAGTTAATCGATTTTTTAAATTATATATAGGGTTATTAATAGTAGTTGCTATTTCACAGTTTGTAAGTTTATTTGTAGTAAAGTCCTCGTATATGAGCCAAGCGAATGAAGCAAATTACGCGAGTTCTTTGAAAGCAATGGAGGAATTTATTACATCGAATGGATTGCTAAACTTTAATCATGTTGCTAATCATCCATTATTTATTGGGCCAATTGTGATCAGTGTCGCTTTAATGATGTTCTATGTTTTTATCATTTGGTACAGAGATTATTTCGGAAAAAATACGTTTATTTACCGTTTATTTATGTTACCAACTTCAAGAATGACCATTTATTTTGCTAAAGCGACTACAATCTTAATTATGGTGTTGAGTTTACTGGCATTTCAACTAATACTTTTACCAATTGAAATTAACGTATTTCAACAAATAGTTCCAGGTGAACTTTTAGGGAAAATGAATACAGTTGAACTTGTTATGGGCCCTAATATTTTTCAAATGATTTTACCAAGTAATTTTGTGGATTTTATTTTTAGATATCTTATTGGAATGGGCTTAGTGTTTACTCTTTTCACATTCATACTATTAGAACGTAGTTATCGCTGGAAAGGTATATTATTTGGGATTTTATACGCTATGGCGATTGTAGTTTTAATTCTTATACCAGAGATTATTCAATCTTACGTTTTTGGAAATGATTTCTCATTTTATCCAAGCGAAGTCGTTTATATGGAAATAGGTCTTATTGCAATCATTATTACAGGTTCAATCTTATTTAGTAAATATTTATTAAAAAACAAAGTATCGGTGTAAGGAGGAGTTTAGAATGAAGCGATATCGTAATTTGGCAGTAATAGCCGTTGTCACGACAATCAGTTTAGGTACGTTTTTTACGAAAGTAGCTATGTCAGAAAGCAAGTTGCCTAAATTTTACTTAAAGACTGAAAATGGAGATACAAAATACGTTAAAGATTTAACGATTAGCGCTGGATATGGTCAAGAAGGTGCTAGAAGTTTAAGTATCACAACTGACGGAAGTGAATATAAAGACAATAATTCAATTCTTAGTGAACTTGATAGTGAATACTATGCCTTAAAAAAATTAAATGATTTAAAAAAGAAAGAAAGAAACTTTATGCGCGGAAAAATTTCTTCTTCTCAATTTTATATCGATAAAGATTTTGCATGGCACGCCGAGGTAAAAGGTGGAAAACTTGATGGTACGTATGAGCATCAAAATAATCATTTTAAAATGTATATAGATGGTCTCGATCTTCAAAATAAAGACCGTTATAAATTTAAAATAGATATCCCAGGTGAAGAAAACTACTCATATATAAATGTAGAGGATGTACAATTAATCGGTAAAGATTTAGTTGTCACTACTTATCAAAATAAAATGACAGATAATAATACAAATCCTGATGTGAATGTCGAGCAAACTGAACTAGTTATGTATCGAATTAATGTAAACCAAAAGAAAATTGTTGATCGTAAAGTGATTAATAAATCATCCAATGACCAAAAAACACAGACTCATACTGAATTACAAAATACGATATCAGAATCAGATCAAACTATTCCTTCTAAATTCAGTGTTTACAAAAAGGCAAAACTAAAGGATACGGTTCAAACGAATGGAGAAACAACAACTGAAGAAATTAGTAATGAAGTATTCGTATTTAATTTAGAAACTGATAAAGAAGAACCTTTAAATTTATCGAATGAACAAAAAGAACAATTGAAGCAAAGTAATGTAATCATTGATAAAGATAACTTGTATTTTATAACGAACGGTGATAAAGATCTTTCAGTATTAAAGTATAACCTTAACAATAAAAAAGTTGAAGGTGTACCAGTACTTGCTTCTAAAATTAATGGTAATAATCTTTCAAATTATAAAATCATTGATGGAAAACTATATGCAATTACGAATATTGAAAATCCAGGGGAAATCAGTAAAGATTTCATTATTGTTGATTTAACAAATGGACAAAGTGTTTTCGAAGGCAAGATTGAAGTGAAGAATTTTAAAGGAAAATCTAGTAAAGCATTAAAGAAATTACAAGTATATGATTTTCAGGTTGAATAAGTAGGGCAGGAAAAAGATAAGAGATTGGTTATAGGAAAAGATTTTATAAACTTATAAATCTTTTCCTACTCCTTCTTATTTCTTTATTCCTGTTCTTTTTTCTTTGCTTTACTACTTTCTTGTTTACTAAAAGAATATACGTTCTAGTTTAATTACTTGAATTCGTCCATAAACATCGATAATATGTAAAGATAATTAAATTTTAAAGTACGTTTGTTCTGTTTTTGATTGATTTTTGAAATTTTGTGGTAAAATAGAAGGATAGGTATGTTTTGGAAATGGAGGCGGGGAAGATGGAGCAGGAATTCGAGGTAGTTTCTAATTATTCACCTCAAGGCGATCAACCAAATGCGATTAAGCAGCTTGTTGATGGGGTTAAAAATGGTAAAGAGCATCAAGTTTTATTAGGTGCTACAGGTACGGGAAAAACGTTTACCATTTCAAATGTAATTAAAGAAGTAGGAAAACCAACATTAGTATTTGCTCACAATAAAACATTAGCAGGGCAATTATATAGTGAATTAAAAGAGTTCTTTCCTAATAATGCAGTTGAGTATTTCGTTAGTTACTATGATTATTTTCAGCCAGAAGCTTATGTACCTCAAACGGATACTTATATTGAAAAAGATTCAAGTATTAATGATGAAATTGATAAATTACGTCACTCTGCGACTTCCTCCCTTTTTGAACGTAAGGATGTCATTATTGTAGCGAGTGTGTCTTGTATTTACGGTTTAGGTTCTCCTGAAGAATATCGTGAATTAGTTTGTTCTCTTCGTATTGGAATGGAAATTAGTAGAGATGAACTATTACATAAACTAGTAGATATTCAGTATGCGCGTAATGATATTGACTTCTCACGTGGTACATTCCGAGTTCGTGGAGATGTTGTTGAAATATTCCCGGCATCACGTGATGAGCACTGTATTCGTGTGGAATTTTTTGGTGATGAAATTGAGCGAATTAGAGAAGTGGATGCTTTAACAGGTGAAATTTTAGGTGACCGTGAACATGTTGCAATTTTCCCGGCTTCCCACTTCGTTACACGTGAAGAAAAGATGAAAATTGCCATTAAAAATATTGAAGTTGAGTTAGAAGAACGATTAAAGGAAATGAGAGATAACGGTAAGTTACTAGAAGCACAAAGGCTTGAGCAGCGAACTAGATATGATTTGGAAATGATGAACGAGATGGGGTTTTGTTCAGGAATTGAAAACTATTCCCGTCATCTGACGCTGAGACCACCAGGTTCTACGCCTTATACATTATTAGACTATTTTCCAGAAGATTTCTTAATGGTAATTGACGAGTCACATGTTACAGTTCCGCAAATCCGAGGAATGTTTAACGGTGACCAAGCTCGAAAGCAAGTATTAGTAGATCATGGATTCCGTCTGCCTTCAGCATTGGATAATCGACCTTTAAAGTTTGCAGAGTTTGTGGAAAAGGTTCAACAAACTATTTACGTAACTGCGACACCTGGGCCATATGAGCTAGAGTTGTGTCCTGAGAAAGTAGAGCAAATTATTCGTCCAACAGGTCTACTAGATCCGACGATAGATGTTCGTCCAATTGAAGGTCAAATTGACGATTTGATTGATGAAGTTCGTAATCGCATTGCTAAAAATGAGAGAGTACTAATTACTACATTAACGAAGAAAATGTCTGAAGATTTAACGGATTATTTGAAAGAAATCGGTATTAAGGTTAACTATTTACATTCTGAAATAAAAACGCTTGAACGAATTGAAATTATTCGTGATCTTCGTTTAGGTAAATATGACGTTTTAATTGGTATTAACCTTTTACGTGAAGGGATCGATATTCCTGAAGTTTCATTAGTTGTAATTTTAGATGCAGATAAAGAAGGATTTTTACGATCTGAACGTTCATTAATCCAAACAATTGGTCGAGCTGCAAGGAATTCAAATGGTCATGTTATTATGTATGCTGATAAAATGACGAATTCGATGAATATTGCTATTAATGAAACAAAACGTCGTCGTGAGATTCAGGAAGAATATAACATAAAACATGGAATCACACCTAAAACAATTATTAAGCAAGTACGTGATGTTATTCGAGCTACTTCTGTTGCTGAAGAAGAAGAAGTTTATGAAAACGGCATTAGTGCTAAATATAAGAAGATGAACAAAAAAGAACGTCATTTATTTATTCAATCAATTGAAATGGAAATGAAGGACGCAGCGAAGGCGCTTGATTTTGAACGAGCAACAGAACTTCGTGACTTGATATTAGAATTGAAGTCTGAGAGGTGAAGAACTTGAAAAGTATGAATGAAATAATTATTAAAGGGGCCAGAGCGCATAACTTAAAAAATATCGATGTTACGATTCCTCGTAATCAATTAGTAGTTGTGACAGGTTTATCTGGATCAGGTAAGTCATCTCTAGCATTTGATACGATTTATGCAGAAGGTCAACGCAGATATGTAGAATCACTATCTGCGTATGCTCGTCAATTTTTAGGTCAAATGGATAAACCTGATGTAGATTCAATCGAAGGACTTTCACCGGCGATTTCAATTGATCAAAAAACGACTAGCCGAAATCCTCGTTCGACAGTTGGTACTGTAACAGAGATTTACGACTATTTAAGACTTTTATATGCTCGAATTGGGACTCCGATTTGTCCAAATCACGGTATTGAAATTACTTCTCAAACAGTCGAACAAATGGTAGATCGTGTAATGGAGTACCCTGAACGAACAAAAATTCAAGTGCTTGCTCCAGTGGTATCTGGTCGTAAAGGGACACATGTCAAAGTATTTGAAGAAATTAAAAAACAAGGGTTCGTTCGCGTTCGTGTTGATGGTGAGCTATTTGATGTATCTGATGAAATAGAATTAGAGAAAAATAAGAAGCATTCAATCGAAGTTGTAATTGACCGTATTGTTGTAAAAGATGGTGTAGCATCTCGATTAGCTGATTCTCTTGAAACAGCATTAAAACTAGGAGAAGGTCGAGTGATCATTGATGTTATAGGTGAAGAAGAATTACTTTTTAGTGAACATCATGCATGTCCTCTGTGTGGATTTTCAATTGGGGAATTAGAACCACGTATGTTTTCGTTTAACAGCCCGTTTGGAGCTTGTCATTCATGTGATGGATTAGGAACGAAATTAGAAGTGGATTTAAACTTAGTTATCCCAAATGATGAATTAACTCTTAAAGAAAATGCTATAGCACCGTGGGAATCAATTAGCTCAATGTATTATCCTCAATTACTAGAGAGTGTTTGTAATCATTACGGCATTGATATGAATATTCCATTTAAAGACATACCAAAAGATCTGCAAGATAAAATTCTTTATGGTAGTAATGGCGAACAAATCTATTTTAAATATGATAACGAGCAAGGTCATGTACGTGAAGCAATGATTGAATTTGAAGGTGTTATTTCGAATGTAGAAAGACGTTTTAAAGAAACATCTTCAGATTTTATTCGTGAGCAAATGGAAAAATATATGGCTCAACAACATTGTCCAACTTGTAAAGGGCATCGTCTAAGAAAAGAGGCACTTGCTGTTTTTATTGGTGGCTTGCATGTCGGTGAAGTAACAAAAATGTCAGTTAAAGAAGCATTTGATTTCTTTGGATCGCTTGATTTAACGCCAAAACAAGAAAAAATTGCAAATCTAATCCTTCGAGAAATTAGAGAGCGTTTAGGCTTTTTAGTAAATGTAGGTTTAGATTATTTAACATTGAACCGAGCTGCAGGTACATTATCTGGTGGAGAAGCTCAAAGGATTCGTTTGGCGACTCAAATTGGTTCAAGACTAACTGGTGTATTATATATTTTGGATGAGCCATCAATTGGATTACACCAACGTGATAATGATCGTTTAATCTCAACATTGTTAAATATGAGAGACATCGGAAATACATTAATAGTTGTAGAACATGATGAAGATACGATGCTAGCAGCAGATTATTTAATTGATATCGGACCGGGAGCTGGTATTCACGGTGGACAGGTCATTTCACAAGGAACACCAAGTGAAGTAATGAATGATCAAAATTCATTAACAGGGAAGTACTTATCAGGTGAGAAGTTTATTCCTGTACCGCTTGAACGTAGAAAAGGCGATGGACGTGAAATTAAAATTGTTGGAGCAAAAGAAAATAATTTAAAAAATGTCTCAACTTCATTCCCATTAGGTACGTTCGTTGCAGTAACAGGTGTATCAGGATCAGGGAAAAGTACATTAATTAATGAGATTTTATATAAATCATTAGCTCAAAAATTAAATGGATCGAAAGTACGTCCAGGGGAGCATAAAGAAATAAAAGGGATTGAACAATTGGAGAAGGTTATTGATATTGATCAATCACCAATTGGTCGTACTCCTCGTTCAAATCCGGCTACCTACACTGGTGTATTTGATGATATTCGAGATGTATATGCCGCTACGAATGAGTCAAAGGTTCGCGGTTATAAGAAAGGTCGTTTTAGCTTCAACGTTAAAGGCGGTAGATGTGAAGCATGTCGAGGCGATGGAATCATTAAAATTGAAATGCATTTCTTACCTGATGTTTACGTACCATGTGAGGTTTGTCATGGTAAACGATATAATCGAGAAACTTTAGAAGTTAAGTATAAAGATAAATCGATCTCTGAAGTTTTAGATATGACAGTTGAGGATGCAGTTTCATTCTTTGAAAATATTCCTAAGATTAAACGTAAACTTCAAACGTTAAATGATGTAGGTTTAGGATATATTACATTAGGTCAACCTGCTACGACTTTATCTGGCGGAGAAGCACAACGTGTAAAACTTGCTTCCGAGCTTCATAAACGTACGAATGGAAGAACGTTATATATTTTAGATGAACCTACTACAGGACTTCATGTTGATGATATTGCACGATTATTAGTTGTATTACAAAGACTAGTAGATAATGGAGATACTGTACTTGTAATTGAACATAATCTAGATGTCATTAAAGCGGCCGACCATCTAATTGATTTAGGACCAGAAGGTGGAGACAAAGGTGGTACGATTGTAGCAACCGGTACACCAGAGAAGCTATGTAAAGTCGAAGCGTCCCATACTGGTAAGTATTTAAAAGCTGTATTAGAACGTGACAAAGCTAGAATGGAAAAAAGATTGGCATTGATGGAATCTTAAAAAAATCTCTTTTTTAATAAGTTATAGTTATTGAAAATATTGATGAGGTAGAGTAGTTGATTAGAACGAAAAGAGTGCTCAACTCCAGTTAAATTAGCTGGATAGCGAGTAATCTGGAACGGAAATCAACTATTCTTCTTTTTCTATGTCAGAGTGTTGAAACGGTCAAAGTATATAATTGTTTGTATTTAGGACTTAGTGTCATTCATAGTTCCTTTTACTTGAAAAGTAGTCCACATTTCTTTAATGTTTTAACATAGAATAAATAATGAAAATAAAAAAATTAGTAATGATAAAAAAATGAGGGCGTATCGATAGAGAGGAGATTTTTGTGAAAAAACTATATCGATCTTCTAAAGATTCTATGCTTGCGGGTGTATGTGGTGGGTTAGGTAAGTATTTTAATTTGGACAGTACATTGATCCGTTTACTGTTTGTTATATTATTCTTCGTAGGATTTGGAGCACTACTATTTGTATATTTAATATGGATATTTGTTGTACCAGAAGAGGGTGACGTGAAATAAATGAGATGGTTATTTTCATTAGCTATTAATAGCTTAGTTTTTATTGTAGTAGCAGGATTTCTGCAACCAGATTTTTATGTGAAAAATATTCCAACGGCTATCATTGCTGCGTTGGTGTTATCGATCTTAAATACAATTATCCGCCCAATCTTAATATTAATAACTTTACCTGTAACCATTTTTACAATGGGATTATTCCTGTTTATTATTAATGCATTTACGCTTGAAATTACTGATTATTTATTAGGAGATGCCTTAAGAGTAAATGGTTTTGGAACAGCTATTATTGCATCGATTCTAATTAGTACATTCAGTATGTTAATTCAATATTTTGTATTTGGTTCAAAGGATAAAAAAAAGAATAGTCAACGGTAGAAAAAGAGGAGTCTCTTAAGTTAAAGTACTTTTGAGAGTCTCTTTTTTTTGTTTTTTAGATTAATGGGATTTTTGAACATTATGTGAACTCTGTTGTTATATAACTTGGTATCATTAAATGCTAAAGCTATTGAAATTACTAAATATCGTGATAAATTCACATTTACATTAATGATTTTTAATCGTTCTAGCGCGGTTAGTGACTTGTCGACATTTTCCCACAAAGTTTAAAAATGGTACAATATGAGAGATAATACATAATTATTAATCCTTAGGAGGCTTGTATGGCTAAATTACGTACAAAGAATTTAGTTGAGTATTTTAAATTAGAGGTCATTAGTGGAAGTGCAGGTTTGAATCGTTCGATTAACACGACTGATTTATCTCGTCCAGGTATAGAGGTGGCAGGATTTTTTACATACTATCCATCTGATCGAGTACAAATATTAGGGAAAACAGAATTAACTTTTTATCATAACTTAACTGACGAAGAAAAACACGGTCGATTAAGAAAGCTTTGTGCAGATGATACGCCTTGTATTATCGTGACGCGAGGTTTAGACATTCCACCCGAATTAATTGAAGCTGGGGAAGAAACTGGCGTACCTATTTTACTATCAAACAGTAAGACAACTAAAGCGTATAGTAGACTTACGAGTTATTTAGAGGCTAAACTTGCTCCAACTACAGCGTTACATGGTGTACTAGTTGATATTTACGGTGTCGGTGTATTAATTACTGGAAAAAGTGGAGTTGGTAAAAGTGAAACGGCCCTAGAGTTAGTAAAACGTGGTCATAGATTGGTAGCAGATGATTCTGTAGAGATTCGTCAAACGGATGAGGATACGCTAATTGGTTCATCGCCAGAATTAATTGAGCATTTATTGGAAATTCGTGGATTAGGAATTATCAATGTAATGACTCTTTTTGGAGCAGGATCTGTACGTAATTACAAGCGTATTACGTTGAACATTGATTTGGAGACTTGGGACTCCCAAAAGGTTTACGATCGAGTTGGTTTAGACGATGAAAAACTTAAAATATTAGATACTGATATCTCGAAAATCACATTGCCTGTTCGACCTGGTCGAAATTTAGCTGTTATTATTGAAGTAGCAGCGATGAATTTCCGTTTGAAAAATATGGGTGTAAATGCAGCTCAGCAATTTGCAGATCGTTTAGAAAAAGTAATTCAAGGCGGTAATAATGTTAGTGATTTAATTTAATGGAAAAGTGGGGAAATTGGAATGGAGTCAAATATTCAGCCATTAGATAAAGTATTTTTACACTTAGGTCCTCTTTCAATAAAATGGTATGGGGTATTGATCGGATTAGGTGTTGTATTAGGTTTATGGTTAGCAATTCGTGAAAGTAAACGACGTGGAATACCTGATGATACATTTTTGGATCTTATTTTAGTAGCTCTACCTTCTGCGATTATAGGGGCTAGAATTTATTATGTACTCTTTGAGTGGAGCTACTATTCTAAGCATGTTAGTGAAATACCGGCCATTTGGCATGGTGGATTAGCTATTCACGGTGGTTTAATTGGAGCATTTATAGCTAGTTATTTCTTTGCAAAGAAAAGAGGCATTTCATTTTGGAAGCTTGCCGATATCGCAGCACCAAGTATTTTAGTAGGCCAAATGCTTGGACGTTGGGGAAACTTCATGAACCAAGAGGCTCATGGTGGTCCAGTAACTAGATCATTTTTAGAAAGTCTTCATTTACCTACTTGGATCATTAATCAAATGTATATTGATGGAACGTATTATCATCCAACATTTTTATATGAATCATTATGGAGTTTATTAGGGATTATCTTCTTACTAATTTTAAGAAGAGTGAATCTAAGACGTGGTGAAATGTTTTTAACTTATTTAATTTGGTATTCTGTTGGTCGTTTCTTTATTGAAGGACTAAGAACAGATAGTTTAATGTTAACAAGTACAATTAGAATGGCTCAATTTATATCAGTCGTCATTATCATATTATCTATTTTCATTCTTGTTTATCGAAGAGTTAAAGGATTATCGAAGGAGCGTTATTTAGACGCATAAGTTTGTAAAAACAGGAGTGGGGAGCACGTTGGAAACTTTAAAGAGAGGGTTACTAGTTGGTTTACAAACTTCTTGGAAAATAGGGAAAATAATTTTCCCTATTTCTTTCATTTTAACGATTATTAAAGAAACTGCACTAATGGACTGGTTTGTGAATATTCTTGAACCATTAATGAGTTTTATCGGTTTAAAGGGAGATGCAGCATTAGTATTAGTTTTAGGAAATGTTTTAAATTTATATGCGGCCCTTGGAGCAATGCTACCGATGGATTTAACTGTTAAGGAGGCATTAATCCTAGCAGTTATGTTAAGTTTTTCTCATAATCTATTTGTTGAAACGACAGTAGCTACTGCTGTAGGAGTTCGAGCATCCTTTGTTGTTTTAGTAAGGATTGGATTTGCAATTATTTCTGCTATTTGTATCCATTTCTTTTGGTCTGGTGGAACAGAAATTGTTCATAAAGGCATTGCTGTTGCAGAAAGCGTTAACCAGTCGGGATGGGATATCGTTTATAATGCTATCATTTCGTCATTAATGGGTATTTTTAATCTTATTAAAATTGTTTTCCCCTTAATGCTAGTTATTCAAATTGCAAAAGATTTTGGGTGGATGAATTATATAACGAAAGCATTATCTCCATTTACTAAATTAATCGGTGTTGAAGCAAAAGCTGGAGTTACATTAGCTGCGGGATTGTTTTTTGGATTAGCTTTTGGAGCAGGTGTTATGATTCAAGCTGTTAAAGAAGATGGTGTTTCGAAACGAGATTTATACCTCGTTTTCTTATTTTTAGTAGCATGCCATGCTGTAGTAGAAGATACACTTCTCTTTATTCCTTTAGGGATTCCAGTTTTATACTTATTTTTAATTCGTTTTTTTGTCGCATTAGTTGTTACTTGTATCGTAGCAAGAATTGTAGGTAGAGTTGGTAGAAAAACAGAATCTAGTTTAAAAGCTGAAATGAAATAGAAAGGAAATCTTATGAAAATAAATACGATACTTTTTGATTTAGATGGTACTTTAATCAATACAAATGAATTAATTATTGCTTCATTCTTGCATACTTTGAATAAATATTATCCTGAACAATATAAACGTGAACATGTTATACCCTTTATGGGGCCAACTTTAACTGAATCATTCTCTACGGTAGATGAAGAAAGAGTTGAAGAGTTCATCTCGGAATATCGTCGTTTTAACATGAAGATGCATGATGAGTTTGTTGAGGAATATGAAACGGTTTATGAAACGATCGAAACTTTACACAAATTAGGCTATAAAATAGGGATTGTAACAACAAAGGCACGAAATGTTGTTGAAATGGGTTTAAGTTTTAGTCGATTAAAGCAATTCTTTGATATTGTTATCACAATAGATGACGTACAAAATGCAAAGCCACATCCAGAACCTATTCAATTAGCTCTTAAAAAATTAAATTCTATTCCTGAAGAGAGTATAATGGTTGGCGATAATTACCATGATATTGAAGGTGGTCAAAATGCTGGAACGAAAACAGCAGGGGTTGCTTGGTCACTAAAAGGAAGAGAATTTTTAGCTACTTTTAAACCTGATTATATGCTTGAAAAGATGAGTGATCTCTTACCAATTTTAGGGATTGATGAGAATTGAGGAAAACGAAACGGTACCTAATTGAAGGTGAAAATTCACTTTGGCAAGTGTACAAGACTGTTTCATTTTGGAAAACATTTCGAAATACTATTGTCATTGAAATAGCCCGTTATATCCCTTTCTTTAGATTGAAAAACTGGTTGTATCGGAATCTCATTGGAATGAAAGTAGGAGAGTATACATCCTTTGCGTTTAAAGTAACGCCTGATTTAATGTTTCCAGAATTAATCTCAGTTGGTAGGAATTCGATTATCGGCTATAATACAACAATCTTGGCGCATGAATATTTAATTAATGAATATCGATTAGGAGAAGTCATTATTGGTAATAATGTGTTAGTTGGTGCAAACACGACAGTTCTGCCGGGGGTCACAATAGGTGATGGTGCGAAAGTTTCAGCTGCAACACTTGTCAACAAGGACGTTCCAGCTGGTGCATTTGTTGGAGGTAATCCTATGGTTATTATTTCATTACCTCAATCTGAAACTACTATTTAAACTCTTAAAAAAAGTGGTTTTCAATATTTTTTGTTTCGGTTAAAATAATACTTTGACAACTTATTTAGATAATGTGGAAATTGTACGTTCGTTTAAAATTCTTATAATTTGGACGGCGACTATTTCCTCTTTTTATGTGATATACTGTGATAAGCTTGAAAAACTGGAGGATCGAATGTCTGAAAATTTGGGGAATCAAACAAATCAACTTCATAATGTCGTTTCGTTCTCGTTACCGAAAGATTATTTCTACGAAAAAGGGATGAAAGCTTATAATAGTAACGATTCTGAGCAAGCGATTTATTATTTGAAAAAAGCTGCTGAAAATGAAGAAAATCAAACAGTTCTTATAGATATTTCTAGAAAACTTTTATCATTACATCAATATCAAACTACAATAACTATTTTAGAATATATTTTAGATAAATATCCAACAAATGAGGATGTATATTATTTATTAGCATTTGCATTTTTTGAATTAGGATTATTCCAAAAAGCCAATTTGTATGCTCAAAAGTATTTAGAAATTGGCACGGATGAAGAGCAATTAGAAGAACTAGAAGACTATTTAGATATTATTCATAGTGAAGAAGATGATGATTTAAGTATTAATGATGATTTATTAGTACTTCAAGAGCGAGTTACAAGCTATTTGGCAAATCATGATTGGAAATCTGCTAAAACAACTTTACTTAATATTGTTGATAAGTATCAAGAATTTTGGCCAGCTTATAATAACTTAGCTTTAGTAGAGCTTCATTTAGGAAATCCTGAAGAAGCTGAAAGAGTATTACAATATGTTTTAGAACAAAATCCAGGTAATTTATCAGCTTTAATTCATTTAACAATGTTAAAAAGAATATTAAACGAACAAGAAATTGCTCTACAATATCTTGAAGGCTTATCAAATATTGTTCCAATTTCTGAAGAGCACCGCCACAAGCTTGGCGTACTTTTCTATCAGTTCAAGAAGTATGAAGAAGCTTATAAGTTATTTAATTTACTGTACATGGAACGACCAGATCGTGAAATACAGTTTTATTATATGTTCTGTGATGCAGCATATCAATCTGGAAGAATTGAAACGGCGGAACGTATTTGGAATTTTGAAATGACAAGTGAATTTGATGATCATGAGGAATTGACTCCATGGGCTGAAAAAAAGCATTCATCAAATGAAATTGAACAATTAATGGTTGAAACAGAATACCAAGCAAAACACTCCAATTCGAATAGTGAGAGATGGGGATTAATCTATTTTATGAAGGAATATTATTATGAACAAAAATTTAGTTCAATCCTTCAAGATTTGAATCCATTAGAAAATATTGGTCTCGATGAACAATTAGAACAAGTTCTACTAAATAATATGTGTTATCTAGAGCCTCATCCGTCATTGAATATTGCGATTAACGGCGCAAAGAAAGTACAGACAACTTGGGAAGAAGATTATATAATACTACGTAATCATCTTCAATTATGGTTTTTCGCTATTTGTGAACTTACAGTAAAATATAAAGAATTACCTGTAAGTGAAGAGGTTTTATTAGCTGCTACACATTATCTTGTTGAAAATGAAGTAAATCGTGTATCACAAAAGAAAATTGCAGCAAACTATAATATCTCTACCTATTTATTAAATAAAGGCATTAGCGCCATTCGAAGCTTGTTTTAATACCAGATGGTGTTAATGCAAGCTTTCTTTATTTCTCATTAAGGTGAGTATAAATTGGCAGCAAGGATTTGTACTCGAAGGTGAAGGCTCGTCAGTCGAAGAGTTTTCTTTATCATGAGCATATGATTTGTTGTTTTATGTCATCGCGTATTAGGATAGTGTTAGTTAATGAAGTAGGGCAATTAGCCATTTAAGTACAAGGAGTGATTAAGAAATGGAAGAAAAAATTTATGATGTTATTATCATTGGAGCTGGTCCTGCAGGGATGACTGCAGCTGTATATACATCTCGTGCAAATCTTTCTACATTAATGATGGAACGTGGTATTCCAGGTGGACAGATGGCAAATACTGAAGAAATTGAAAACTACCCAGGTTTTGATAGTATTTTAGGCCCGGATTTATCAAATAAAATGTTTGATCATGCGAAAAAATTTGGTGCTGAATACGCTTATGGAGACATTAAAGAAATTATCGACGGTAAAGAATATAAAACAATCATTGCTGGTAAAAAAGAATACAAAACACGCGCAATTATTATTTCAACTGGTGCAGAATACAAAAAAATTGGTGTTCCAGGTGAGCAAGAGCTTGGAGGACGTGGTGTATCTTACTGTGCTGTTTGTGATGGAGCATTCTTTAAGGATAAAGAATTAGTAGTTATAGGTGGCGGAGATTCAGCGGTAGAAGAAGGCGTATATTTAACTCGATATGCTTCTAAAGTTACAATCGTTCACCGTAGAGATCAATTACGTGCTCAAAAAATTCTTCAAGACCGTGCATTTGCAAATGAAAAGATTTCATTTATTTGGAATTCAACAATTAAAGAAGTAAACGGAACTGATGGTAAAGTAAGTAGCGTAACGCTTGTAGATACTCAAAATGGTGAAGAATCTGAATTTAAAACTGATGGCGTATTTATCTATATTGGCATGCTGCCATTAACAAAACCATTCTTAAGTTTAGGTATTACAAATGAAAATGGTTATATTGAAACAAATGATGTAATGGAAACAAGAGTACCAGGTATTTTTGCTGCTGGTGATGTTCGTGAAAAAACTTTACGTCAAGTTGTAACAGCTACTGGAGACGGAAGTATTGCTGCTCAAGCAGTACAACATTATATTGAAGAATTAAAAGAAGAATTATCTAAAACTAACTAATCTTGATTAAAAACGATAAAATTAAGTTTTAGAATTGTGAACAAAATTGTAATATTCTGAAACTTATATGTAATTAGGGTGTAACTCTCTTGAAATATAGTTACTGTAATATAGACAATAACCAGAGAGCCCCCTAATATATATAGGAACATGGATATGCGCTTGTCCATGTTCCCTTTTTTTGTGCTTTAAAGTTTAAATTTGCAGCGACGAATGAGGAACTGACGTAGTTGCAAATTTTTAGCAATTAAGTATAAGTGCAACTACGCCTTTAGTCTTTAAAGCTCGGCAATCGGTGAGTTTTCTTTATTTGTCTCCGAAAATGATCGGTTCTGTTCCTCGACCGTAGTTCGAACCCACAAAATCTTTTCCTTTAGCCTGTACCTGTCAACCCTAATTCCCACTCTTAACAAGTTGTTGTCTGACTAGTTTAACGGTATAATATAGATTGGGCAGTTTCAACCAACTGCAAGTCCAAATTGTAAGTGAGGTATAAGAAATGCAAAGAGTTACACATTGTGTTTTGGTAAATGAAAATAATATCCTCTTGCTACAAAAACCTAGAAGAAACTGGTGGGTTGCACCCGGCGGCAAGATGGAGCCAGGTGAAAACATTAGAGAAGCAGTTGTTCGTGAATATCGTGAAGAAACAGGTATATACTTAAAAAACCCAAAATTAAAAGGTGTTTTTACAATTATTATAGAAGAAGATGCTAAGGTAGTGAATGAATGGATGATGTTTTCATTTTTAGCTACCGAGTTTGACGGTGAAAATCAAGATGAGTGTGAAGAAGGAATTCTTCGCTGGCATGCGATAGATGAAGTGAAAAACCTTCCTATGGCAGCAGGTGACTATCATATTATTGATTATTTACTGAAGGGTAAAGAAATTTTACATGGTACCTTTGTCTATACACCGGACTTTGAATTATTAAGGTATCGCTTAAATCCGAGTTAACTTAAATTATAGAAAGGGTTGAGTTAAATGCCTACAAGATCACATGTAAAAATGGTTATTATAACTGGAATGTCGGGTGCTGGAAAGACTGTCGTTGTTCAAGCGTTAGAAGATATCGGTTACTTCTGTGTTGATAATCTTCCTCCTGCTCTACTTCCAAAATTTGTAGAGCTATTAAAGGACCCGGATCACAATACAACAGATAAAGTTGCTCTTGTTATGGATTTACGAGGAAGAGAATTTTTTGATCAGTTAGGGAGTTCGTTAGATCAATTAATGTCTACTCCGTCAATTATCCCTCAAATTTTATTTTTAGACGCAACGAATGCTGCACTCGTTACTCGCTACAAAGAAACTCGTCGTTCACATCCACTTTCTCCAACGGGTTCTCCATTAAAAGGAATTGAGTTGGAACGTACTCTTTTAGCCGAGGTAAAAGGGCGTGCACAATTAATTTATGATACTTCAGATTTAAAACCTAAAATATTACGAGAAAAAATAATTGAACAATTTAGAGAAAATGAACAAGAAGGTTTTTCAGTAAATATTCAGTCATTCGGTTTTAAGTACGGAATACCGATTGATGCGGATTTAGTATTTGACGTACGATTTTTACCAAATCCATTTTATATTGAATCAATGCGTCCCTTAACTGGCTTAGATGAGGAAGTTTCCTCTTACGTTCTTAAATTTAATGAGACAACGGAATTTATGCTGAAATTAATTGATTTAATTAGTTTTATGTTACCTCAATATAAAAGAGAAGGTAAACGACAACTAATCATTGCGATCGGATGTACGGGTGGACAGCATCGCTCTGTTACTTTAGCAGAGTATTTAGCTAACTACTATAAGGATCAATATGATACGAATGTTAGTCATCGGGACGTTGAAAAAAGGAGTCATAAGTAATGGTTAGTCAACGTTCAAAAATAGTAATAATTGGAGGCGGAACGGGACTATCTGTTTTAGTACGTGGATTGAAAAAACATCCCGTTGATATTACCGCAATTGTAACAGTCGCAGATGATGGTGGTAGCTCTGGACGATTACGTGACGAGTTAAAAATTCCACCACCTGGTGATGTACGAAATGTACTTGCTGCGTTATCAGATGTGGAACCGATGTTGGAAGAATTATTCCAACATCGATTTGCAACATCTGGAGACCTTTCTGGGCATTCTCTTGGTAATTTAATGCTAAGCGCAATGACTGCGATTACAGGTGATTTTTACCGTGCAATCATTGAAATGCGAAGGGTATTAAATGTTAGAGGGAAAGTTATACCAGCAGCTAATCAAAGTGTCGTATTAAAAGCTGAATTAGAAGATGGGACAATTGTTTCAGGTGAGTCGAAAATTCCTTATTCTGGTAAAAAGATTAAAAGAGTATTTTTAGCACCAGGAAATGTTGAACCTTTAAAAGAGGCGCTTGATGAAATTAATCGTGCTGACTTAATCGTAATTGGACCAGGTAGTTTATATACGAGTATCCTTCCTAATCTATTAGTTACTAAAATTGGGAAGGCTGTTGTAAATTCAAAAGCTAGAAAAGTATATGTATGTAATGTGATGACTCAAGCGGGTGAAACTTTACATTATACAGCTAGTGATCATGTAAGGGCTCTGTACCAGCATTTAGACTCAAGTTTTATCGATACAATTATCGTAAATGAAGGCACGATGCCTAAAAATATTTTAGAACTTTATAAGGAAGAACATGCTCAACAAGTAAAACTAGATATAAATGAGCTTGAATCTTTAAATCTAGAAATTGTTCATAAGTCGATCGTTAAATATGATGATAATGTGATTAGGCATGATACAGTAAAGTTAGCAGAAATTTTATGTGATCTAATCCCGACAAAAATAAAAGAATAATGAAAAAATATTTAGAGCTAGAAGGAGGGGGTGATTCAAATGTCCTTTGCATCAGAAACGAAAAAAGAATTAACAACGATTGAGATCAAAGATTGTTGTTCAAAATCTGAGCTATCCTCTTTAATTCGAATGAATGGTTCATTATCAATTGCGAATCGCCAATTTATAGTAGATGTAGTTACTGAAAATGCAGCAATTGCGAGAAGAATATATGTATTAATTAAACGTGTTTATGATGTGGACGTTGAATTGCTCGTTCGTAAAAAAATGCGTCTTAAAAAGAACAATGTATATATTGTTCGAATAAAAGAAGAAGCGAAACATATTTTAAATGATCTTTATATAACTGGTGAAGGATTTACCTTTACGAATGAAATAGCGAAAGAGCTAATTACGAAGAAATGTTGTAAACGCTCCTATTTAAGAGGTGCTTTTCTAGCTGGTGGTTCGGTAAATAATCCAGAGACATCTTCATATCATTTAGAAATTTTTTCACTATATAAAGAGCATACGGAAGAAATTTGTCGTCTAATGAATGAGTTCGGATTAAATGCTAAAACACTGGAGAGACGTAAAGGTTATATTACGTACTTAAAAGAAGCAGAAAAAATTACTGAGTTTTTAAACGTTGTTGGTGCACATTCAGCTTTATTAAGGTTTGAAGATATCCGAATTGTAAGAGATATGAGAAACAGTGTTAATCGTCTAGTAAATTGTGAAACTGCGAACTTAAATAAAACGATCAGTGCAGCCTTCAGGCAAATTGAAAATATACGTTATATCCAAAACTCAGTTGGTTTAGATATATTACCGCCAAAGCTACGTGAAATTGCAGAACTTCGAGTAGCGTATGAGGATGTTACATTAAAAGAGTTAGGTGAAATGGTATCTAGCGGAGCAATTAGTAAATCAGGAATCAATCATCGCCTACGTAAAATAGATGAAATAGCTGATAAACTAAGAGCGGGAGAACCAATAAAAATAAAATAAAAGTTAAGAGGGAAGAAAAAAATGATTGAGAAAAAAGGGAGAGTACTATTAGAAACTGGAATACAGGCTCGTCCAGCAGCACAATTTGTTCAAGTTGCTACGAGATTTCGTTCAGAAGTATTATTAGCTTACAAAGGTAAACAAGTAAACGTAAAGAGTATCATGGGTGTTATGAGCCTTGCTGTACCCCATGGAGAAGAAATCGTAATTACTGTTACTGGTGACGATGAAGTTGAAGCAATGGAAGCCGTAATGGACTTTATCGGAGAAGAAATTTAATGTAATTGGACATTCACAAGTTGGATGTCCAATTTTTTTTACAAAAAAACTAGCCGAAAAATTTCGGCTAGTTTATTCTTACTATTTAATAGCTGCAGTATTAGAAATTACTTTATCAATTAATCCGTATTCTAATGCACGGTCTGCAGTCATAAAGTTATCGCGCTCTGTATCACGCTCGATTGTATCTAATGGTTGACCAGTACGATCTGCAAGAATTTTGTTTAATTTATCACGTAAGAACAAGATTCGCTTAGCTGCAATTTCGATTTCAGTAGCTTGACCTTGAGCACCACCTAATGGTTGGTGAATCATAACTTCTGCATTTGGAAGAGCATATCTCTTTCCTTTTTCCCCAGCAGATAATAAGAACGCACCCATTGAAGCCGCCATACCAATACAAATTGTAGATACTTGAGGCTTAATAAAGTTCATCGTATCATAGATAGCCATACCAGCAGTAATACTTCCTCCTGGACTATTTATGTATAATGAAATATCCTTATCTGGATCTTCTGCTGCTAAAAATAAAAGTTGTGAAACAATTGAGTTAGCTACGTTATCATCGATTGCGCTACCTAACATGATGATGCGGTCTTTTAATAGACGAGAGTATATATCATACGCACGCTCACCACGACTTGTTTGTTCAATAACTGTAGGAATTAAATTCATTTTTTCTCCTCCTTGTTTAAAACAAATGAATGATTAATACAATAATACCTTTAAGGTCAGAAAAGGTCAAATAAAACAGATGCTATATTTAATGTATTATTCAAACTTAAAATTCTTGACCTTTTATAACATATTTATTTATCTAATACTTCAACATCATTAACGACTTTTCCTATTATTAAACGTAACTTTATGTAGTTTTTCTTTTGATAAGTTAAAAAACTAGTAACAAAATGATTGGAGCATATTCTTGTTTGAAATATAGAGCCTTGTTAAACTACCAAATTTTCGTAAAGGGAGTTGAGTGATGTTGATTTCCACTACAGTGTGCTCGCTTTCCATGGGGCGAGACCAGAGCCTCCTCGTCACGTTCGTTCCTGTGGGGTCTCAGGCTTCCCGCATATCCCATAGGAGTCGAGCACCCCTCCGTTCCAATCAAGTTGCTCATTAAAAAAGCTTACGATAAAAGGCTAATTTAATATCCTTTACTTAGCGTAAAATAACAGTTTATTAATCAGTTTGTATTTCAATTAAGATCGACCATGAACTTATAAACTAATCATTTGAAATTATTTATCTAAAATTTGCTCTAAATATTTTTAACTTCTTAATAAACAATTTCTATATTTTTGTTGGTATATTAAATATAAATTCATCGCGTCGCCTGTATATAGAAGACGATGAGTTTTTAACGCTTTTACAAGCCATCAAAACTAAATTTATAAAAGAAAATGCACACAAACCATTCCAAAGTGTATCTTCTTCTTTTTCCTACTCAAAAAGAAACCTAAATTATTGCGGTCAGAACATTCTAACGATATAATAAAACATAAGATTTTCTTATAAACTTACGAATAAGCTACAAAGCGAAACATCAGCGCACCAATCGAGCCGCTACTTGCATAAACTTACTTAGATTGGGGCGACAGCTACACAATACATATTTTAACTTTATATTAAAAATGCGTTCGTAGCTCAGTGGATAGAGCACGTTCGAATAAGCTACAAAGCGAAACTACAGCGCACCAATCGAGCTGCTCCTTGCAACTACCTGCTGAGATTGGGGCGACAGATACACTATACTTATTTTAATTAGATATTATATAATGCGTTCGTAGCTCAGTGGATAGAGCATCGGTTTCCGGTACCGTGTGTCGCAGGTTCGAATCCTGTCGAGCGCGCTAAAAGAATAAACCGAGCGATAAAATCTGTTAATTATCAGATATTATCGTTCGGTTTTTATTTTTCCTCCTTTAAACCCTGAATCTCAGCCTTAAATCCTACCTTTACCTTACAACTAAAGATGTATTAAAACTCCATCCAATGAAGAATGGGTTCCCTGTACTTTAATTCATATATTAAAAGTATATAAAGGGAGGTTATTCAAATGGATATGAATTCTTGGTTTCTTGAAGAAATGGCACAAATCAATAAAGATGAAATAGAAAGAGAATTAAAATTTAAAGAAACTTATAAACTGTATTCAACTTCTAAAAAGAAAAAATACTGCATCGACCTAAAAATCATTAAATTCTGTATTTAAATTAGAGAATGTTTATTATCATCTTAAATTTACTAAAAAAAGAGCTGAGTGACTTTGTATTTATAAAAATTATTCGGTTCTGTTTGCTGCTTCTATTTATTTCCTCTATCCTTTTTCCTAAATATATGATATATTACTCTTTGCGATGAGCTAATTTGAGTAAGACGAGAGATATGCGCAAGCTAAACGCGCGGATGTGGCCGCCCGGTCTCTCGCCTCAAACGCATCAAGACGTCTGCTGCGGCAGGCGTCTTTCTTTTTGTCCATTCCTTTGTGTATAATAGTACATATTAAAATTGAAGGGAATGTTTTTGTGTTAACGATTGCAGAATACACTGTAGAAGAAATAAAAGATCCATTTGGTATCATTGAAGGTGATCGATATGAGTTTATTCTTTATATCAATGTACCAGAGGATGATGAATTATTTAATGAAAAAGGTATATATATAAAAGTACTTTTTGGAGTAAATGGTGACGAGTCGAAATTAATTAAATATGATTTATATGAAGCTGAGTCAAATCAGTATTTAGATTTTGATTTGGAAGAAGATGAGGAAAAAGAAGTATTTGAATTTTGTAAAACTCATTTAACAGTTGAAGAATAATCTTAATGTGTTGTCGAATGACACACTTCGGCTAGGAGATATCCTATTTAGAGAATTTCTCAACACACTATTGTGTAATTGCAAACACAGTATCAATTGTGCCTACACACTTATAAAACACTAATATTTTAAATAAATGTTACGTTTTGAAAACCTTGATTTATCAAGGTTTTTTTGTTGTATTTTTAAAAAGATAGATTTTTTAGAATATTGGCACAGTATTTGCAATATTTAAATTGATTACACAACTTGTCTTTGTAACGCGTAATTCTTTTGTCATTATTTGTAAAATTGTAAGCGTTTCATCGGCGAGAATAATTGAGGAGGTGTAGGATGAAGATCTTATTGGTATGTTCTGCGGGAATGTCGACTAGTCTACTAGTTACAAAAATGGAACAAGCAGCTAAAGCAAAAGGAATTCAGGCAACAATATGGGCTGTTGCTGGTGATGAGGCGAAAGAAAATTTAGCTAAAGCGGATGTATTACTACTTGGTCCACAGTTTCGTTATTTAGTCTCAGAAATGAAAAAATTAGCTGAACCTAAAGGGATACCAGTAGATACAATTAATCCAGTGCATTATGGACTGATGAATGGTGAAGCTGTACTGGAAATGGCTTTAAATTTGAAAAAGTAAAACGGGGAATTAAAAATCTAGAGAGAAAAGAAGGTGTATTTGAATGATGCGTTTTGCTGAAAAGTATATAATGCCTGCTGCAGCGAAGTTTGGTAATCAACGTCATTTGTTAGCGATTCGTGATGCGTTAATTGGCATGATTGCCATTACGATGATTGGAGCTTTTGCTGTACTTATTAATAATTTAGGTGGCGCAATCCACGGCTACGACAAAATGATGGTAACAGTCTTTGGTGCAAACTGGAAAACACTAGGCAGTGATATTTGGTGGGGAACATTTGCATTTATGACAGTATTTGCTGTAGTAGGGATCGCGCATAGATTAGCTCGTTCTTATGGTGATGAAGGTTTTGAAGCAATGCTGGTTGCATTAGCGTGTTACTTCGTACTAGTTCCACAATCATTAGCTGCGGTATCAGTTACATTAAATGGTGGTAAGACAGCTACAGGTGGAACTTGGGGATTTATTAGTTGGAATTCATTAAACTCAACGGCTTTATTTACAGGAATTATCGTTGCGATTATTGCGACTGAAATTTTTGTACGTTTAGCTAGAGTGAAACAATTAGTTATTAAATTACCAGATGGCGTTCCACCAGCAGTATCAAAAGCATTTGCAAAGTTATTACCAGGTATGTTAACAATCTTTATCGTTGCATTAATTGGCTTATTGTTCAGATTATACATTTCGAATGGCGTATTCTTTAATGATTGGTTAAATTCAGTTCTTGTAAAACCATTAACTGATGCAGCAGATTCATTAGGATTTGCAGTTGCAATTGCATTTTTTGTACATTTTTTCTGGGCGCTTGGATTACATGGTCCAAATATTTTAGGAGGGA
Source organism: Bacillus sp. AFS029533 (assembly GCF_002585125.1). Classification (NCBI taxonomy): domain Bacteria; kingdom Bacillati; phylum Bacillota; class Bacilli; order Caryophanales; family Bacillaceae; genus Bacillus; species Bacillus sp. AFS029533. The sequence continues at coordinate 83,331 of NZ_NUQC01000006.1, forward strand.
TTACAACTCCTTTATTAACAACTCTAGGTAACCATAACATCGATTTATATGCAAAAGGTGTGACTGATTTAGATAAGTATTCTGTCTTAGCAGGTCCATTCTTAGACGCATTTGTATATATGGGTGGATCAGGTACTACAATCGGTTTACTTATTGCAATGTTCTTAGTTAACCGTAAACGTCATAAACAGATGATTGCTTTAGGAACACCTCCAGGATTATTTAATATTAATGAACCAATTATTTTCGGTTTACCAATCGTGTTAAACCCAGTATGGTTAATACCGTTTATCTGTACTCCAATTGTTTTAACCATTATTTCTTATTTAGCTGTTCAATCACATATTGTTTTCCCGGTTGTTTCTACAATCCCTTGGGTAACTCCACCAGTTATAGGTGGCTATTTAGCAACTGGTGGTCACTGGAGCGGTGCAGTTTTATCGCTTGTTAACGTAGTAATTTCAATCGTTATTTACTTACCGTTCGTTGTAGTAGCAGAAAGAATGGAAGCTAGAAAGTCGACAGAAACAACAACAAGTAGTAATTCATTAAATGTATAAAGAATGTGAAGGAGAAGAGTGAAAATGCCTACCGACACAAATAATGAACAAATTGCATTTCAACTTATATTACATTCCGGTAATGCTAAGAGTTTATTAATGGAAGCAATGTATAAAGCTCGTGATGGGAAGTTCGAGGAAGCCCGTAGTAAAGTAAACGAAGCGAATGCGGAACTTAAGCGAGCTCATCATTCACAAACTTCACTTATTCAAAGTGAAGCGGGTGGGCAACAATACAAAATTAATATTCTTTTAGTACATGCACAGGATCATTTAATGAACACTCTTACAACAAGAGATTTAGTAGAGGAAATTATTTACTTACATGAAAAAATTTCACTTTAATAATTGATAAAAAAAGTGGTGTAGACTAATTCTACATCACTTTTTTGATAGATTACATAGAACAAAATGTATAATTTAAGTAAGGATCGTAAAAGTGTTTTAAAACACTACAATATAGTTTATATAAATCACGACACACTAACAGGATAATAACACACTAAAACAATTTAAGAAGATTGAGGAACTATATTTAACACACTAGATGTTTTTGGTTACTTTCCTTTTTAAGTAAAGAAAAAAGATTTCATGAAGATGATTCCTTATAGGACAAGGTTTCAATGAGTAAATTATATATTTTTCAATATACCAGAAAAAGTTGGCACGCCATTTGCTATATAAAAAGTGTACAAAATAAATTAATTTGTAGTTACTTCAAGGATTTGTTTCTTACTTCAAACAAACCTGTAAGCGCTACACTAATTCTAATACTGGAGGAATCACAATGAATATTTTATTAGCTTGTTCAGCAGGAATGTCTACTAGTTTACTAGTAACTAAAATGGAGGAAGCAGCAAAAGCAAAAGGAATTGACGTAAAGATTTGGGCAGTTTCAGGTGATGCTGCAAAAGAAAATTTAGATAAAGCTGACGTTCTTTTATTAGGACCACAAGTACGTTATTTAGCTTCTGAAATGAAAAAAGTTGCCGAGCCAAAAGGGATACCAGTTGATGTAATCAATCCAGTGCATTATGGACTTATGAATGGTGAAGCGGTTTTAGAATTAGCACTTAGTTTAAAAAAATAGTCATGATCGTTGCATACATTTTAAACAAAAAGGAGTCCTAAACAATGATGAATTTTGTAGATAGATATATAATGCCAGCTGCAGCAAAGTTCGGTAACCAACGTCATTTATTAGCAATACGCGATGCGTTAATCGGGATGATTGCCATTACAATGGTCGGTTCTTTTGCAGTATTATTTAATAATTTAGGTGGAGCAATCAAAGGTTACGACAAAATGATGGAAGCTCTTTTTGGAGTAAACTGGAAGACATTAGGTGGAGACATCTGGTGGGGAACATTCGCATTTATGACTGTTTTTGCAGTTGTAGGGATTGCTTATAAATTGGCTCGTTCTTATGGTGATGAGGGATTTGAAGCAATGCTTGTCGCATTAGCATCATATTTTGTACTAGTGCCTCAATCATTAAATGCAGTAACAGTTACATTAGAAAATGGAAAAACAGCTACTGGTAGTGTTTGGGGATTAGTGAACTCTACTTATACTAATTCAACTGCACTTTTTACCGGAATAATCGTTGCCATTATCGCAACAGAAATTTTTGTTCGCTTATCAAGAGTAAAACAATTAGTTATTAAATTGCCAGATGGTGTACCACCAGCAGTTTCAAAAGCATTTGCAAAGCTATTACCAGGTATGCTAACAATCTTTGTGATTGCGATTGTTGGATTACTATTTAGACTATATTTATCAGATGGAGTCTATTTTAATGATTGGTTAAGCTCAGTTCTTGTTAAGCCATTAACAAATGCTGCAGACTCTTTACCGTTTGCAATCGGTATCGCATTCTTTATTCATTTCTTCTGGATGCTTGGCTTACATGGACCGAATATACTAGGTGGAATTACGACACCATTATTTACAGCTTTAGGAAATGAAAATATTGATTTAGCAGCAAAAGGTGTTACAAAGTGGAGTGAATATAATGTAATGGCTGGTCAGTTCTTTGATGCATTTGTATTCTTAGGTGGATCAGGTGCTACTTTAGGGTTAATCATTTCAATGATCTTAATAAATCGAAAACGTAATAAACAAATGATTGGATTAGGTGGAGCACCAGGTTTATTCCAAATTAATGAACCAGTTCTTTTCGGATTACCGATTGTGTTAAATCCAATGTGGTTAATTCCATTCATTGGCACACCAATTATCTTAACAGTTATTTCATATTTAGCAATTTCTTTAGGTATGGTTCACCCAGTAACTACGAATATTCCATGGGTAACTCCACCAATTTTAGGTGGATGGCTGATTACAGGGGGACATTGGACAGGTGCAGCCTTAGCAGCATTTAACCTAGTTATCTCGGTTGTCATCTATTTACCTTTCGTTGCACTACAAAGACGAATGGAATCTAAAAAAACTAGAGAAGCAGCAAATAATCAAAGTGCTGCTATGTAATGCAGTTTGAGGAGGATACGAAATGAGTACATTAACGACAATTGAGCAAACAGCATTCCAATTAATCTTACACGCAGGAAACGCAAAAAGCTCATTAATGGAAGGTATGCAGGCTGCTCGAGCAGGTAATTTAGAAGAAGCAAATAGTAAGATTGAAGAAGCAAAGAAAGAATTAAATCTTGCGCATCAGGCACAAACTTCATTAATTCAAGGTGAAGCACGTGGAGAGAATGTTGAATTAAGTATTTTATTAATTCATGCTCAAGATCATTTAATGAATGCATTAACGATGAGAGATTTAGTAACAGAAATAATTTTCCTACATGAGAAATTAAATAAATAAGAGAAAATAGAAAAGTAGTTTCCTAGTATCATCGGGCTACTTTTCTCCTATCATATAGAAGGAGTGAAGAAAATGAGAAACGGTATTAAAATAGCAACAATTGGTGGCGGTTCAAGTTATACTCCAGAATTAGTTGAAGGATTTATTAAACGTTATGATGAACTACCTGTAAGAGAGTTATGGTTAGTGGACATTGAAGAAGGTAGAGAAAAACTTGAAATCGTTGGAAACCTTGCGAAAAGAATGGTAGAAAAAGCAGGAGTACCGATGGAAATTCATTTAACACTTGATCGACGTGCTGCTCTTAAAGATGCTGATTTTGTCACAACACAATTTCGTGTAGGTTTACTTGAAGCTCGTATGAAGGATGAGCGTATTCCTTTAAAATATGGGGTAATTGGACAAGAAACTAATGGTCCAGGTGGTCTATTTAAAGCACTTCGTACAATTCCGGTTATTTTAGATATCGTTAAGGATATTGAAGAGCTTTGTCCAAATGCTTGGCTAGTAAACTTTACGAATCCTACAGGTATTTTAACAGAAGCGATTTTAAGATACACAGATTTCCGTAAAGTAGTAGGTTTATGTAATGTACCAATTCATATTCACATGAACATTGCAAAAGGTCTAGGGGTAGAAGCTGAGCGTGTGCACATTGATTTTATGGGATTAAATCATATGGTTTACGGAACGAAAGTATTATTAGATGGTGAAGATGTAACAAGTCGTGTTGTAAGTGAGTTTGCACGCCCTGCTGAAAGTATGACGATGCAAAATATTAAGGCAATGGATTGGAATCCTGATTTTATTGAAGCACTTGGAGCGATTCCATGTCCGTATCATCGTTACTACTATCAAACGAAAGTAATGCTAGAGGAAGAACTGGAAGCAGCGAAAAAAGATGGAACGCGTGCTGAGGTTGTGAAAAAATTAGAAGAATCATTATTCGAATTATATAAAGATCCTAATTTAAATATTAAGCCACCACAATTAGAAAAACGTGGCGGAGCTTATTATAGTGATGCTGCATGTCGATTAATTTCATCTTTATATAACAATAAAGGTGATATCCAACCTGTTAACACAATGAATAATGGTGCAATTGCATCAATTCCAGATGATTGTGCTGTTGAAGTAAGTGCTGTTATTACAAAAGATGGTCCAAAACCGCTTACGATGGGTGACTTACCGGTTGCAGTACGCGGTTTAGTTCAACAAATTAAATCATTCGAACGTGTTGCTGCGGAAGCTGGAGTAACAGGGGATTATAAAACAGCATTACTTGCTATGTGTATTAACCCTCTAGTTGGATCTGATAATTTAGCAAAACAAATTCTAGATGAAATGTTAGAGGCTCACAAAGAGCATTTACCTCAATTCTTTAAAAACGAAAAAGTAGCAGCGAATTAACGATTAAAAAGAGGGATGTAGCTCGATTGAAAGAGTGCATCCCTTTTTATCATCCTAAAAGAAAAAGGAGAATGAATGATGAAGAAGCTAATTGTAAATGCAGATGATTTCGGGTACTCAAAAGGTGTAAATTATGGCATTATTGAAGCACATTTGAATGGAATAGTGAACTCCGCGACTATGATGATGAATATGTATGCGGTAGAGCATGGAATTGAAATAGCAAAATTACATCCTACATTAGGATTAGGTGTACATCTTGTATTAACTGCGGGCAAACCTTTATTAACAGATCTACAAACAATTGTAGATCAAAATGGGGATTTCCTTAAAAATAGTTACTGGTATGACAATCCCGTTATTAATGTTGAAGAAGTTGAAAAGGAATGGGATGCTCAAATTCAAAAGTTTCTTTCTTATGGATTGAATCCTTCACATCTAGATAGTCATCACCATGTACACATGATTCCAATTCTACATCCAGTAATTGCAAAATTATCTCAAAAGTATGATCTTCCAGTCCGTATTTCTCCAAAGAGTCAAATAGACGGAATCACACCTTTCACGGATCAATTATTAACTGATTTTTATGGTAGTGATATTCCATTAAACTATTTTGAGACAATAGAAGACAGAATAAATAAAAATGTTGAGTCAGTAGAGGTTATGGTACATCCAGCATTAGTCGATAATCATTTAAAAAATGGTACATCCTATTGCTTTGAGAGATTAACAGAACTAGACATTTTAACGAACTCAAAACTTCCTGAGGGAGTAGAGCTAGTAAAGTATTAATATAGAATAAAAAGCCAGTTCCTTTCATCGAAGTAACTGGCATTAGAGTATTGAAATATAAAATGGTCAATAGGGAAACAGACATTAAATTGAACTTATTTATGATGAAATGATCATTTTTTGGATGATTTATTAATGGTTATAAATGTTAATATTGAGCAATTTCACGATTTCAATAATCACTAGTAATGATTTTTTTCAGAGGTTAAAAATATTATGAGCTAATTTTTAGAAAAACAAATTCAGTTGATTAGTTTAATTAAAGTTCGATATTAGTTGACCTACAAACTGATTAATACACAACAGTTAGATTATTCTAAGTAAAGGCTATTTGATTATGATTTTATTGGAGACTTTTTTCGATGAATAAGTTGATTGGAGCGGAGGAGTGCTCGACTCCTATGGGATTAGCGGGAAGGCTAAAGANNTGGAAATCAACATCACTCTACTCCTTTTACGAAAATTTGGTAATTTAATTGACAGGGATGTTTTTCAACAGAGTAAAGCCAGTTCCTTCATCGAAGTAACTGGCTTTTTACTTATTTTATATAAAAGTCTTCATCTAACCTACTTATATCGTTTCTAGAATAAAATTCCATTAAATAACATATTTCATCATCAGGTATGATAATGTCACAAGCATCCTCAATTTGTTGCATTATTTTTTTAATTTTTAAATATAGCATATAGTCACTATTTATTTTATCTTCTTTATCTTTAAATGGGATTAGAGGCTGTGAGTTTTGAATCCGATCAATCATGCAACTCATATGAATAACAATTCCCATTAGATCCTCATTTTTGAAAAATTTGTCTGTTTGGACTTGTATATCATTTAAGGCACGTCTAATCACACTAATTACTTTTTTAGCATCCTTTAAAGAAATAGTCTCTTGTAGTGTTTCAGCCATTTTTAAATACGTTTCTTCATAAGTTATCAATTCTTGTATTGTCTTTGTTGCTTTCATATTTAATACATCCTGTAAATGAAACGTATTAAATGGAACATTTATATCAAAATTTGAAACAATACAAACGATACTTCGTTCTTTAGATATATCATTTAACATTTTTTGTAATTCGTCTTTATTTAAAAGGCTAATTGGCACAATTTCTAGCATCTCTTTATCATAGACCAAGTTATTCGCTAGTATATTTTTAATGGCTATTGCACTTCCCTGACCAGTCAGACATGCAGTTAAAATGACAGAACGATTAAATTCAGGTTGTTTCGTTTTATTTGAATGAGAATTGATGAAGAAAGTAGTTAAGTTTCTTACATCCTGATAAAGCTCGTCTAAATTATAACCTAGTGTTGCTTTTCTAGAAGCTTCGATTACATGTGCAGTACTTACCATTTGAATCACGCGTACAGGAATTGAAAATTCAGCTTCAATTATGTCGCCGATATAAGATAGTGATCCCATATCAATACAAAGTAGAATTCCATTTAATTTACCTAAAGATTTAATATAATCTTTTACTCGAATTAAAAAATCTTGTGGTGGTTCACTTAATGGCATATCGATTCCAATAACTTCCTCGTTTTCTAACAGTTCATTTGTTACATTCGCCATTTCTTTAGCAATACCGTTACCATGAGCTAATACAATTACTTTTACATTGGAGCTAGTCACTTTAAAATCTTCGTTTCCATATACAAAAAACATCGTTATAAATGCTACTTCATCAAATGGGATTGAAACATTTGAGAAATCTTCAATCATTTTTACACATTCAATTGAAACGGAAAACTCATTCTTATATTGCTCTCGGATTTGCGTTATATTTGGATGATAAATTTTCTTGTTTGACTGTATACGTTGTAATAAGGTTTGAATGTGTAGGCTAAGTGCAACGAGTATTTTTTCATTAAATCTCTTGTTTAATTTTTCTTCTGCTAGTTTTAGTACCTTTTCACTTAATGTAACGATTTCAGGCTTGATTATTTTTGAGACATTTTCTTTACTAGATAGTTTACGATTAATAGAAGTTAAATAATGCGTAAAATAGCTTTCAATATCGTTTTCCATTAGTAAGGATAACTCGTCCTGAGCTACGCCACGTTGTTTCAGTTCTTCATACTTCGTATCAATTCGGTCATAAATTGTATCTGCAGAATGATCCAATTGGTGGTTACTGGTTATACCTTTTGTTGGTGAAAATTCAAAATGCTCGTTTAAAAGTGTAACCGCATGCTTCACTTTTTTTTCAATGAATAAGCCTTCCTTCACATACCAGTTCAAATCAGTGCTGTAAATTCGTATTTTGTCATGTTTATGAGTAATAAAATCTGCGTAAGCCTTTGCACAAGCTAATTGAATGTCGGCTTTAAGTTGTCCGATATTGTTTTGACACGGATAAAATAGAAATGAGCGAATAGTATTTGCACTTACAACGATCTCTTTTCCTAGCCGAACACTTTCTTCCGTGAAAAAACGTTTAATCAGTGTCAGTCTCTCTTCATATGTACGATCACGAAGAGCTGGCAAGGTAATGACCATAGGGATCCGTCGCGTAAATGTAGATAATAAAGTGGACTCGGGATCCTCTGTTGTTGCTGAAATGATTAATACATTCGATGTTCGCTCGTTTTCTGTCTCACCTAGTCTTCTATACAACTTATAATCAATGAACGTAAATAACATTTCTTGACCTTCAGGAGTAAGTCGATGAACCTCATCTAAAAATAATATTCCGTTATTTGCTTTCTCGAGTAGACCTTTTTGTTCTGTTGCACCTGTATAAGCACCTTTTCTAACACCGAAAAGCTGGCCTAATAATAGTTGTGGATTATTTGCATAGTCTGCGCAATTAAAAATAATGAATGGAGAATCCTTTTCTAAAACATTTGAACGGATTGCGTAATCATGCATTCTTTTAGCAAAAGCAGATTTACCAACACCAGTCTCACCGAGTATTAATGTATGCATACCATTTGGTGGATAGAGAATAGCTGATCTTGCTTTTTCGATGGCAGGTCTTAAACTAATATTTTCTTCATAAAAATATCCATATTTATAGTCTGAACTTGCGATCTTAATTTGAGATTGGTTCGTTTGTTGTAATGTATGAGATAGGAGCTTAAATACGACAGGTCTAGAATTTGTTTTAATTAATAATTCTTCTTTAACTAATTTATTTAAATCACTGCTAACGTTTGCTCTATCTAAACCGAGCTTTTGAGCAATATTATTAGCAGTAAAGCCTTGCTCCTTACTTTGAAGAAAAACTTCATAAATCTGATTTTTTCTGTTCATAATGGCCCACCCATCATAAAGAGTTGTATACTTTTACTATACAGGAAAAAGTAAACGTTTTCACTATATTTAAATTAGTACAACAATTCGTCAAGTACTATGAAAAAGTTAAATATCGAGTAAAATAGTAATAAGGGAGTGAAGTAGTATGGAAATGAATTTAATGCAAAAACAATCATTGAAACTTGCAATGACTCAGGAACTACGACAAGCCATTACAATGCTTCAATTTAATGCCCAAGAACTTACAGATTTTTTATTTGAGCAATCATTAGAAAATCCCTTAATTGAAGTCGAAACTCCTTATAACGATTACACTTCTTCAAAAATCAAACAACAAACTACTTCCAGCGGACAAGGAATGGAGTTATATACTCGAAGAACAGAAACATTACAAGAAGAACTTGTTAGTCAGTTAAATGAGTTGAAAATTGATAATGAGGAATATAAAATTATAAAATATTTAATTTATAACTTAGATAAAAATGGATTTTTAATGGAATCAGATGAAGAGCTTATACACGAATTAAATATTTCATTCGTTCAATTACAAATCTGCATTGATACACTTCAACGTTTTGAACCCTCAGGAGTTGGTGCAAGATCCGTTAAAGAGTGCTTATTAATTCAACTAAATGGCCTTGAAGTTGACACAACAATTGCAAAACAGGTCATTAAAGATTATTTTGATCTATTTGTTAATAAAAACTGGAAAGAAATAGCGAAGAAACTTAAGATTAGCTTACCCGATTTACAAAAGCAAATTGACTTAATTTTAACCCTTCAGCCAAGACCAGGTTTAAATTATTTCCAAGACCAAGTAAATTATGTAGCACCTGATTTATCAGTTGAAAAAATAGGTGGGGAATTCGTTGTACTGATTAATGATAAAATTATGCCTCGTTTAAAAGTACTTAATGAATATTCTTCAATTTTAAATGGTCAACATGAGAAGGAAGTTTCAACTTATTTAAAGGACAAAAATACGCAAGTTAACTGGTTAATGAAAAGCTTGGAAGAACGAAAATCAACTATGTTAGCAGTAATGAATTGTATTCTTCGAAAGCAAATTGCTTTTTTTGAAAAAGGTCCCGCAAATTTAAAAACTCTTACTTTAAAAGAGATAGCGGAAGAACTTTCATTACATGAATCGACGATTAGCCGTACATGTAAAAACAAATATGTACAGACACCGTTTGGTTTATATGAAATGAAAAAATTCTTCCATCAAGGTGTAAGTGTAGATGGTGAGGAGCTTGCATCAACGAGTGTACAGGTATTCATCAAGCAACTAGTTGATGAAGAAAACAAAGAAAAACCATTTTCAGATCAAAAGCTAGTAAAATTATTAGCTGAAAAACACGGAGTAGAAATCTCAAGAAGAACAGTAGCTAAATATAGAGATATACTGAGAATTCCTGGTTCATCAAAACGAAAGCGCTTTAGTTAAAAAGGAGAATGGGATGTCGATTAAGTTAACTTTATTTACAAAAGAGAATTGTGGATTATGCGAAGAAGCAAAAGATGCAATTCGCTTGGTTCAATCTGAATATGAAATCGATGTAAATGAAATTGATATTTATTCTGATGATGCATTATTAGAGGAGTATCAACTAATGATTCCTGTTATTCAAATTAATGGGGAAACTGTTGCATACGGAAAAATTCATAAGATTGACATATTAAATGCCATAAATGGGTAGTTATCAGTTGAAAGAAATGAATGACCCTGTTACAATATAAATGTAGCAGGGTTATTTCACTTCTGGAGTAAGTCTTGTTCAAAAAAACAACGTTGCAAAACGCTGTAATTTTTTTAAAACAAGCGGGACATAATATGTCATAGTGGGACACATTTAGACCCAAGTGAATACTCTGTGAAAGAGGAGATGAAAATGAACCATATTTTAAAGCTACAACAAAAATTATTACCTGATCTAATACCCGTTATCCAAAAAAGATTTCAAATCCTACAATATATACGAATTATGCAGCCGATCGGTCGAAGGAATTTGTCTGCTAGCGTAGGATTGACAGAAAGAGTACTTAGATCAGAAGTTGCTTTATTAAAAGAGCAAAGACTGATTAATGTCGCATCTTCTGGAATGACATTAACGGATGAAGGACTAAGCTTACTTCTAGACCTAGAAGAACCAATGCGTGAACTATTCGGTTTGAAAAATATCGAAGACTTGCTTAAGGAAACATTTAATCTTAAGGAAGTAATCGTTGTTTCAGGCGATAGTGACGAGCTGGACTGGGTAAAAAAGGAGATGGGTCGAGCGGCTGTTGGCTGTATAAACCAAAGGATAGAAACAAATAATATTGTTGCTGTTACTGGTGGTTCCACTTTAGCTGCCGTAGCTGAAATGATGAATGATGATTCTAAAGATCTAAATACCTTATTTGTTCCAGCGCGAGGCGGTTTAGGTGAAGAAGTAAGAAATCAAGCAAATACGATTTGTGCAAAAATGGCTGAAATGGCAAAAGGTAATTATCGATTACTTCACTTGCCAGATGAACTTAGTGAAGAGGCCTATATAACTATGATGGAAGAACCAAGAGTAAAAGAGGTTCTAAATTTAATTCGATCTTCTTCTATTGTCGTACACGGCATTGGAGATGCATTTACGATGGCTAAACGAAGACAATCTTCATCAGAACAGTTAGAAATCTTAACTGAATCTGAAGCTGTAGGAGAGGCATTTGGATATTACTTTAATGAAAATGGTGAAGTTGTTTACAGAGTAAGAACAATCGGTTTACAACTTAATGAATTGGAGAATATACCTTATGTTCTAGGAGTAGCTGGTGGATCTTCTAAAGCAAAAGCAATGGCTTCTTTCTTAAAGAAAGGTCATGTAAACATCCTCGTCACAGACGAAGGAGCAGCAAGAGAGTTAATTAAAGGATGTACCCTTTAAAATAAAAAAAAGCTTCTACCTATTAAAAGGAGGAAATTAAAAATGGCAACTAAAATTGGTATTAATGGATTTGGACGTATCGGACGTATGGTTTTCCGCGCAGCTTTAAACAACCCAAATGTAGAGGTTGTAGCAATTAATGACTTAACAGATGCTAAAACATTAGCTCACTTATTAAAATATGATTCAGTTCACGGTTCAGTAAACGCTGAAGTAGCAGTTAATGGCGATTCAATCGTTGTAAACGGAAGCGAAATTAAAGTAATTGCTGAGCGTGACCCAGCAGCTTTACCTTGGAGCGATTACGGAGTAGAAGTTGTAGTAGAATCTACTGGTCGTTTCACAGATAAAAAAGATGCTGAAAAACACTTAGGTGGATCAGTTAAAAAAGTTATCATCTCTGCACCAGCTTCTAATGAAGATATCACGATCGTAATGGGTGTAAATGATGACAAATACGATGCTGCTAGCCACAATGTAATTTCTAATGCTTCTTGTACAACTAACTGTTTAGCTCCATTTGCTAAAGTATTAGACGAAAAATTCGGTATCAAACGTGGTATGATGACAACTGTTCACTCTTACACAAATGACCAACAAATTCTAGATTTACCACACAAAGATTTACGTCGTGCACGTGCTGCTGCAATGAGCATGATCCCAACAACTACTGGTGCTGCTAAAGCAGTTTCATTAGTATTACCTCAATTAAAAGGTAAATTAAATGGTGGTGCTGTACGTGTACCAACTGCTAACGTATCTTTAGTTGACTTAGTAGTAGAATTAAATGCTGAAGTTACTGCTGAAGAAGTAAATGCTGCATTTAAAGCTGCTTCTGAAGGAGAATTAAAAGGTATCTTAGGATATTCTGAAGAGCCATTAGTATCAATCGACTATAACGGTTGCTCAAACTCATCTACAATCGATGCATTATCTACAATGACTATGGAAGGCAATATGGTTAAAATCCTTTCTTGGTACGATAATGAAACTGGTTACTCAACTCGTGTAGTTGACTTAGTAGCTCACATCGCTTCAAAAGGTCTATAATTTTAATAAAAATTAATATGAGGGCGAGGGGATTTTCCTCCCCTCTTTTGTTTGATAAAAATCCTCTTTTGTCACTAATCCAACACAATATTAAAAAATACTCTAGAAATAAATTCCAATTGATGTACATAATCTGTTAAAATTGCGGTGACAATATCACAGAATAGATACGACTTTGTATGAGACGGATCGACCAGTGAAATTGAATGGATGAATAAAAACAGTACTGGAGGCACCTACTATGAACAAAAAGTCATTACATGACATCGATGTAAAAGGGAAACGCGTATTTTGCCGTGTAGATTTCAACGTACCAATGGCAAATGGTGAAGTAACAGATGATACTCGTATTCGTGCTGCTCTTCCTACGATTCAGTATTTAATAGAAAATGGAGCAAAAGTTATTTTAGCATCTCACTTAGGACGCCCAAAAGGACAAGTAAATGAAGATATGCGTTTAAATGCTGTTGCTACACGTTTAAGTGAAAAATTAGGTAAAAACGTTATTAAAACTGATGAAGCATACGGACCAAAAGTTCAAGAAGAAATTAGCAAAATGAGCGAAGGCGATGTTTTATTATTAGAAAACGTTCGTTTCTACCCAGGCGAAGAGAAAAATGATGAAGCTCTAGCAAAAGAATTTGCTTCTTTAGCTGATGTATATGTAAATGATGCTTTTGGTGCTGCACACCGTGCACATGCTACAACTGCTGGTATTGCTAAATTTATTCCTGCGGTAGCTGGCTTCTTAATGGAAAAAGAAATAAGCGTTTTAGGTAAAGCACTTTCTAATCCAGAGCGCCCATTTACAGCTATTATCGGTGGAGCGAAAGTTCGAGATAAAATTAGTGTAATTGAAAACTTATTAGATAAAGTAGATAACTTAATTATTGGTGGCGGTCTAGCTTATACATTCTTAAAAGCTAAAGGCTATGAAATTGGTCAATCTCTTTTAGAAGAAGATAAAATTGATTTAGCAAATGAATTTATGCAAAAAGCCGAAGCTAAAGGCGTTAAATTCTATATGCCAATTGATGCAATTATTGCTGACAAATTCGGTGAAGATGCTAATACACAACAGGTTGATATTGATAGCATTCCAGCAGATTGGCAAGCCCTTGATATTGGACCAAAAACAACTGCTCTGTATGCAGATGTCATTAATAGCTCTAAATTAGTCATTTGGAATGGACCTATGGGTGTATTTGAAATCGATAAATTTGCACAGGGAACTAAAGGTGTGGCACAAGCATTAGCAGATTCTGACGCATACTCAATTATCGGTGGCGGAGACTCAGCTGCTGCTGCTGAAAAATTCGGCTTAGCAGATAAAATGAGCCATATTTCTACTGGTGGCGGTGCTTCATTAGAATTTATGGAAGGTAAAGAACTTCCTGGAGTTGCATTATTAAACGATAAATAATTCGAATAGCTTTACAATATTTAGTAATTGAAATAGAGTAAGATGTTATGTCTTACCAATTGTTAGGAAGGTGTTTCTCATGCGTAAACCAATTATCGCAGGTAACTGGAAAATGAATAAGACGCTTAACGAAGCGATGACATTCGTTGAAGAAGTAAAAAATAGCATTCCATCATCTGATAAAGTAGATTCAGCAGTTTGTGCTCCTGCATTATTTATCGCACCTATGTTATATGGTGTAAAAGGAACTGAATTAAAAATTGGTTCTCAAAATGTAAGTAATCAAGATAGTGGAGCTTATACTGGAGAAATTAGCCCAGTAGCACTTAAAGATTTAGGTGTAACTTATGCTATTATTGGACATTCAGAACGACGTGAATATTATGGCGAAACAGATGAGTTTATTAATAGTAAAACAAAAAAAGCTTTTGAACATGGACTTACACCAATTCTTTGCTGTGGCGAAACGCTTGAAGAACGTGAAGGTGGCAAATTTGAGGAAGTTATCCGTACTCAATTAACAGCTGATCTTGCAGGTCTTACAGATGAGCAAGTAAAGAATTTAGTCATTGCATATGAACCAATTTGGGCAATTGGAACAGGAAAATCTGCTACAGAAAAAGATGCACAAGATTCATGTAAATTTGTTCGTGATGTTGTAGAAAGCCTTTATAATGAAACTGTTGCAGAAGCTGTACGTGTACAATATGGCGGCAGTGTAAAACCTGAAAACATTAAAGAATATATGGCTCAACCTGATATTGACGGTGCGTTAGTAGGTGGAGCAAGCTTAGAACCAGCTTCTTTCCTTGCATTATTGGAGGCTGTTAAGTAATGAGTAAACAACCAGTAGCGTTAATTATCCTAGATGGATTTGGTTTGCGTGATGAAACATTTGGAAATGCTGTTGCACAAGCGAAGAAACCAAATTATGATAGATATTGGAATAAATATCCTCACGCACAATTAACTGCTAGCGGTGAAGCAGTAGGTCTACCTGAAGGACAAATGGGTAATTCTGAAGTAGGTCATTTAAATATTGGCGCGGGACGTATTGTTTATCAAAGCTTAACGCGTGTAAATAAGGCAATTCGTGAAGGCGAATTCGAAAAAAATGATACATTCATCGATGCAATTAAAAGTGCAAAAGAAAAAGATAAAGCATTACATATTTTTGGTCTACTGTCTGATGGTGGTATTCACAGCCATATTAATCACATGTTTGCTTTATTAAAATTAGCTGCTGAAGAAGGAATGAAAAAGGTATATGTACATGCATTCCTTGATGGACGTGATGTTGGTCCAACTACAGCTAAAAAATATATCGATCAAACGGAAGCAAAGTTTAAAGAATATGGTGTCGGAGAATTTGCAACAATTTCTGGCCGTTATTATTCCATGGACCGTGACAAACGTTGGGATCGTGTAGAAAAATGCTATTGTGCAATGGTTTATGGAGAAGGACCAACTTATACAAGCCCGTATGAATTAATTGAAGATTCGTATGCGAACGGTATCCATGATGAATTCGTATTACCTTCTGTAATGTTAAAAGAAGATGGTACTCCAGTTGCAACAATAAGTGATGAAGATTCAATCATCTTCTACAACTTCCGACCTGACCGTGCAATTCAAATTTCAAATGTATTTACAAACGATGATTTCCGTGACTTTGATCGTGGAAGTAAGTTCCCGAAAAATGTTCATTTCGTTTGTTTAACACATTTTAGCGAAACAGTACAAGGTTATGTAGCATTTAAACCAACAAACCTAGATAACACTTTAGGTGAAGTTCTGGCTCAAAATAACTTAAAACAATTACGAATTGCTGAAACGGAAAAGTATCCACACGTTACATTTTTCTTTAGTGGAGGCCGTGAAGCAGAGTTCCCAGGTGAAGAACGTATTTTAATTAACTCGCCAAAAGTTGCGACTTACGATTTGAAACCTGAAATGAGTGCTTATGAAGTAAAAGATGCATTACTTAAAGAAATTGCCGCAGACAAGCATGATGTAATCATCTTAAACTTTGCAAATCCAGATATGGTAGGACATTCAGGAAAACTTGAGCCGACAATTAAAGCAATTGAAGCGGTTGATGAATGTTTAGGAGAAGTAGTTGATGCAATTCTAGCTAAAGGCGGAAAAGCAATCATTACAGCTGACCATGGAAATGCTGATGAGGAAATTACACCAGAGGGTGAACCTATGACAGCTCACACGACTAACCCTGTACCAGTTATTGTTACTGAAGAAGGTATTACGTTACGTGAAGATGGTATTTTAGGTGATTTAGCTCCAACTGTTCTTGATTTATTAAAAGTAGAACTTCCAAAAGAAATGACTGGTAAATCACTTATTAAATAAGTGATCAGTTAATATAAAAAGTTTTTAATTATGCGTATAACGCAACAAAAGGAGAGATTTTATTATGTCAATGATTATTGATGTTTATGCTCGCGAAGTATTAGATTCTCGTGGTAACCCTACTGTTGAAGTAGAAGTTTATACAGAAGATGGTGGCTTTGGCCGTGCACTAGTACCAAGTGGTGCTTCAACTGGTGAATATGAAGCTGTTGAATTACGTGATGGAGACAAATCTCGTTACCTTGGTAAAGGTGTTGAGAAAGCTGTAGCTAACGTTAATGATATTTTAGCTGAAGAAATCGTAGGATTCGAAGTAACTGATCAAGTTTCAATCGACCGTCGTATGATTGAGCTAGATGGTACTGAAAACAAAGGTAAATTAGGCGCTAACGCAATCCTAGGTGTATCTATGGCAGTAGCTCGTGCAGCAGCTGATGAATTAGGTTTACCATTATACCAATACCTTGGTGGATTTAATGCGAAGCAATTACCAGTTCCAATGATGAACATCATCAACGGTGGTTCTCATGCTGATAATAACGTAGACTTTCAAGAATTCATGATCTTACCTGTAGGTGCTGAAAGCTTTAAAGAAGCAATTCGTATGGGTACTGAAATTTTCCACAACCTAAAAGCTGTACTACATGACAAAGGTTTAAACACAGCTGTAGGTGACGAAGGTGGATTCGCTCCAAACCTTGGTTCAAACCGTGAAGCTTTAGAAGTAATCATGGAAGCAATTGATAAATCTGGTTACAAAGCTGGAGAGCAAGTATTCTTAGGAATGGACGTTGCTTCTTCTGAATTCTTTAACAAAGAAACTGGTAAATACGATCTTGCTGGTGAAGGACGCACTGGCGTATCTTCAGCAGAAATGGTTGATTTCTACGAGCAACTTTGCAATGATTTCCCAATCCTTTCAATTGAAGATGGTTTAGATGAAAATGACTGGGATGGTCACAAATTATTAACAGAACGTTTAGGTAACCGAGTACAATTAGTAGGTGACGATTTATTCGTTACAAACACTAAAAAATTAGCTGAAGGTATTGAAAAAGGTATCGCAAACTCAATCCTAATCAAAGTTAACCAAATCGGTACATTAACTGAAACTTTCGATGCAATCGAAATGGCTAAACGTGCAGGTTACACAGCAGTAGTTTCTCACCGTTCTGGTGAAACTGAAGATAGCACAATCGCTGATATCGCAGTTGCTACAAACGCTGGTCAAATTAAAACAGGTTCTGCTTCTCGTACAGACCGTATTGCTAAATACAACCAATTATTACGTATTCAAGACGAGTTAGGCGACAGCGCAGTATACCAAGGATTAAAATCTTTCTACAACTTAAGAAAATAATTTTATCAAAACTAAGTGCATTAACAAAAAAATAATCCATTATAGACACGTTAAAAAGAGAAGGATCGTCACCTTCTCTTTTTTTTGCATTAAAAACACAGTTTAAAATCTTTTCTTTTTAATTAAATACCAAATTCTACATGTTCTAATAATAGCAATGAATATACTTGAAATATCTGATTAAATCGTTTGAAAGAGCAAATTTCATTGGTTGCTCCTAATTTATGTAGTAAATAGTATTAATCATAGATATTCTGACTATATCTTGCAGAGTTTTTTTAGGAATAACTAGTTGATATGTGAACAAATTTAGTTGAAAAATATGCAATGATCAGTTTCAATTACATTTTTTAACTGTAGATAAATAAAAAAAATAGATTGATTATTAAAGGATTTTAATGTTAATATAAGAATATATGTTCTAGATAACTAAGAATGTACGTTCCTGTCTTGGCGGTTAACTGTAAATTTTTTATACAATTTTTGTTTTCAAGTAATTGAAAAAAGAGGAGGAAAAAATGACGATAACTACTTCAACACCTTCAAATCCTTCAATGGCTTCCTTGCTAAAAAATCGCTTTATTCAGACGATTCTTACGGCAGGTTTGTTTATCCAAGTCGGAATTTGGATTCGTAATTTTGCAATTTTATTATTTGTTGTTGAAAAGACGAATGGCGATGCTACAGCTGTGTCACTTATTTCAGTTGCTGAGTTTGCACCTATTTTTATCTTTTCATTTATCGGTGGTACTTTTGCAGATCGTTGGAAACCAAAGCGTACAATGATTTGGTGCGATCTTTTAAGTGCGGCTTCAATTTTTGTTATACTTCTAGCGCTAACGTATGGGACTTGGAAGTTCGTATTTTTTGCAACATTGGTTTCTGCAATTTTGTCACAGTTTTCACAGCCATCTAATATGAAGTTATTTAAGGTTCATGTACCAATGGAGCAAATGCAAGCTGGTATGTCCTTATTTCAAACAATGATGGCGATCTTTATGATATTAGGTCCTGTATTAGGAACATTTGTATTTCAACAAGCTGGAATGTTTGTATCGATGGGTATAGTAGGTATTGCTTTTCTTTTATCAGCTCTAGTATTAACAAAGTTACCTAAAGATCAGGAAGAGGAAAAAGTTGATCATGCTTCATCTTTATGGGAAGAGATGAAACTAGGATTTCAATATGTTTGGACAAGAAAAATTTTAGTCCTTTTAGGCGGGGTTTTTGCAGCAGCAGGACTAGGTATCGGTTTTATTCATCCATTAGCAATTTTTCTAGTTACTGAACGATTAGGACTAGATAAAGATTATTTACAATGGTTGTTCGCAGCAAATGGTGCGGCTATGATTATTGGGGGTGGCCTGATTATGGTAATTTCTAATAAACTGGCACCGCATGTTTTATTATTAATCGGTATGGCTGTCAATGCTATCGGAATTTTTGTAATAGGTTGGTCTCAATTATTCTGGCTTACGCTATTAGCCGAGTTCTTTATAGGGCTATTTATGCCTGCACTTCATATTGGAATTAATACAATTATCTTAAAAAATACGGATGAAAAGTTTGTAGGTAGAGTGAACGGTATATTAACTCCATTATTTATGGGCTCTATGGTCATTACAATGAGCTTATCAGGCGTTTTAAAAGAACAATTCTCTTTATTTACTATTTATCAACTTTCAGCGGTACTATTCATCATTGGAATATTGATTATGGTTCCGATGTTTAAGATGAAAAATGTAGCAGTTGAAGCAAAATCATAAAACTAAGTCATTTTAAAATAAAACCTGATTACTCTGTTAAAGATAGTCAGGTTTTTTGTTTAATGTAAAAAGCATCTTAGAGCGGAAATCTGAAGAAGGCCTCTTTGTGTAAAAATTTCATTTGTTAAATGTGCCAAAAGTACCTTTTCATAAAGAGAAGGTTATTACTTACCTATATATTGATATAATGGAAGAACCAAATAGTCTACTAATTATTGAGATAAAGGGTGAGAAACATGAAGGAGAAATACGGCATCATTGACATTGGTTCAAATACAATAAGACTTGTTATATATGAACAAAGTAAAAGTGGTCGAATAAAAGAAGTTGAGAATATTAAAACTGTCGCCCGGTTACGGAAGTATTTAACTGATGAAGAATTCTTGGATACTGAGGGGAAGGAAGTACTACTTAATACCCTTTTAATGTTTCAGGAAATCACTCGTTATCATAAAATTAGTGAAATAAAATGTGTAGCAACTGCGACAATTAGGCAAGCTGTTAATCAAGATGAAATAATTCAACTAGTTACTGAAAATACTGATTTTACAATACGCGTTTTATCTGGATATGAAGAGGCATACTATGGATTTCTTGCTGTTGTAAATTCTACTCCAATACAAGAGGGAATTACAATTGATATTGGTGGAGGTAGTACAGAGGTAACATATTTTAGAAACCGTGAAATGATCCATTTTCATAGTTTCCCCTTTGGAGCATTATCTTTAAAACACGACTTTGTATCAAGTAATATTCCAACAACTGAAGAAATGAAACAACTTACTCAATTTATACAAAAGCAATTTGCTTCTTTAGATTGGCTCAGAGAAAAGCAAGTTCCGATTGTCGCAATAGGAGGAAGTGCCCGGAATGTAGTGCAAATGCATCAAAGTTTGGTTAATTACCCTATTACAGGTATTCATCAATATGAGATGAATTTTGAAGAAATAAACTTTATAAAAAAATATCTCTCTTCATTAGAATTTGATCATATTTTAAGAACTGAAGGTCTATCAAAAGATCGCGCTGATATCATTCTCCCTGCAATTGAGGTCTTTAAAGAGCTTTATTCAATTGTTAATGCGAAGAGCTTTGTATTAAGTAATAAAGGTTTGAGAGATGGAATCTTTATGGAAGAGTTTATCTTAAACGGAGAAAAGTTACTTCCTAGTGTAGTAGAAAAAAGTTTTACTGATTTAGAGAAAGACTATGAAGTAAATATAGATCACGTAAATCATATAAAGTTTTTAGTAAACCAATTAGTCGAGCAAATTAATTTATACAATTTAAATCAAATAAAGTCTGGAAATATATTAGATCTAAATCTAGCAGCACGGGTATATAATATTGGACAATACATAGACGAAGAATCAAGTAGTCAGCATACATTCTATATATTATCTAATCGTACAATTGAAGGATTGAGCCATAAAGATCGCATAAAAATTGCCTTAATAGCTTCATATAAAAATAAAAATAGTTTTAAGCAATATGTTAAACCGTTTCTTGAATGGTTTACAGCGGATGAACTAAAAAAACTACGCTTTTTAGGGATTCTTTTAAAATACGCTAATAGTCTAAACGCATCAAAAAGAGAAGTAGTGAAGAATATTGAGTTTAAAATGAACGATGGTGATCTGATTATAAAGCTTAACTGTATTGAGGATGCAACAGTTGAAGAAATTGAATCTGAGAAGCATAAGAAACAATTAGAAAAATTATTTAATAAATCGGCATATATCTATTTTGAAAAGCACAAATCTGAGTAATCAGATTGTGCTTTTTTATTTTAATTAAAAATTGCCAGTAATTAACATTTTTTTCATATCTTTACAATTTATTAACATAGCGTTAATAATAGGTAAATTTTATTATTGTAGGATTATTGTGTAGATATTAATTAAAAAATAAAGAGATCGTATTTCTAGAATATGTTCAAAAAGGGTGTAAATGATGATAGCGACAAAAGAGTATAGTGGTAGAAATATAGAGTTAGCAGATCCACAATATTATAATAATCGAGAATTAAGTTGGCTAGCGTTTAATGAACGTGTTTTAGAAGAGGCATTGGACGAAACTAATCCCCTGCTTGAACGCTTGAAATTTTTGGCTATATTTAGCTCGAATTTAGATGAGTTTTTTATGGTACGCGTTGCGGGGTTAAAGGATCAAGTAAAAGCTGGTTTTAATAAGCCAGAAAATAAGGCTGGTTTAACACCAAAACAGCAGCTTTCACAAATATCAACAGCTGGTCATGAACTAGTAAATTTGCAATATAAAACTTTCCGAGAAACATTAATACCAAAGTTAAAACAAGAGAATGTTCATCTTGTAAAATATCATGAACTTAGTGATCGACAAAAAAATTATTTAGAAAAATATTTTGAAGAGCAAGTACTTCCTGTTCTAACACCAATGGCAATCGATGCTTATAGACCTTTTCCAATGTTATTAAATAAAAGTTTAAATTTAGCTGTTTATTTAGAAGATCTGGCAGAGGAAGAAGAAAAGCGTAATAAATTTGCGATTGTACAAGTACCTTCTTTATTAAAAAGATTTATATCAATACCTACACTTGATGGAAAGCATTGTTATATTTTATTGGAAGATGCGATTACTGCATACATACATCTTTTGTTTCTTGGTTTTAAAGTACGAGAAGTAGCGCAGTTTCGAATTACTAGAAATGCTGATTTGACAATTCATGAAGAAGGGGCTAGAGACTTACTTCTTGAAATAGAAAAAGAGTTGAAAAAACGTAAATGGGGTTCCGCGATTCGACTTGAAATTGGACCACCAGGCGCAAGCGAATATATTCTAAATTACTTATTAGAAAAGCTCGACGTACATGGAAAAGATATATATGAGCTTGATGGTCCTTTAGATTTAACATTTTTATTTAGTTTTTATAAGGAACTAGAAAAGTATAGAGAGGATCTAGTGTATGAAACATTAATCCCACAGCCTCCACATGATTTTGAATCCGATGGGGATATATTTAGCAAAATAATGGAACAAGATATATTGCTTCATCATCCATACGAATCATTTGAACCAGTATTGGATTTTGTATTAGATGCAGCGAATGATCCAGACGTCTTAGCGATTAAACAAACTTTGTATCGAGTAAGTGGCGATTCTCCAATTATCGAAGGATTAAAACGTGCAGCGGAAAATGGTAAACAAGTAACTGTTCTTGTAGAGTTGAAAGCTCGTTTTGACGAAGAAAACAATGTACATTGGGCAAAGGAATTAGAAAAAGCGGGCTGTCATGTTATTTATGGAATGACTCATTTAAAAACGCATAGTAAAATCACACTTGTTGTTCGTAAAAAGAATGGAAGAATCGAGCGGTTTGTCCATTTGGGTACTGGTAACTATAACGATGCAACTGCAAAAATTTATACAGATATGGGACTAATGACTGCTAATCGACAAATCGGAATAGATGCTACAAATTTTTTTAACTTCTTAAGTGGATTTATGGAGAAGCCTGACTTTAGGCATTTATCGGTCGCTCCGTATAGTATTCGTCATGATTTTATTCGAATGATC
This sequence comes from Bacillus sp. AFS029533, assembly GCF_002585125.1. Classification (NCBI taxonomy): domain Bacteria; kingdom Bacillati; phylum Bacillota; class Bacilli; order Caryophanales; family Bacillaceae; genus Bacillus; species Bacillus sp. AFS029533. Next base: position 106,634 of record NZ_NUQC01000006.1, read on the forward strand.
GATGAGGAAATTGCATTTCATAAACAGTATGGAAATGGACGAATAATTGCTAAAATGAATTCTTTAACTGATAAGCAAATTATTATGAAGATATATGAAGCATCTAAAGCTGGGGTAAAGATTGACTTAATTGTTCGCGGAACTTGTTGTTTGCGTCCTCAAATAAAAGGTGTCAGCGAAAATATTCGTGTCATTAGTATCGTTGGTCGATTTCTAGAGCATAGTCGAATCTATTATTTTTATCATAACGGAGAACAGAAAATCTTTTTATCTTCTGCGGATTTAATGACACGTAATATGGAAAAACGAGTTGAAATCTTTTTTCCAATCTTCGCTGATCATTTAAAAAAGCGAATTATGAATATTCTACTTATGATGCTCTTTGATACAGCAAAGGCACGTGAGCAAGATGAAAATGGTATTTATCATTATGTGAAAAGCATTGGGAAAGAGAAATATAATAGTCAGAGTGAATTGTTTAATTTGGCATATAATGTGTGGGATGGTGAAGAATAATAAAGAAAAGAGAAGGTTTTGTCCTTCTCTTTTTTATATTTCATGCTAATTTTTATTTTTTTTCGACCTTCTAGCAAACCAAAATGCAATAATGAGTGCTCCAATTGAGTCTGCGATTATATCTGTCATTGTATCAAAGTTACCTCCGCCTTGAGTATTAGTTCCAAAAAATTGGTCGCTATTGAATTCCCAAATTTCCCATAATGCTCCACAGAATACTCCAAATGCAAAAACAAATAAAAATACGAAGCCAGCTGACATCTCACTCCGAGACTGTTTGGTTGTTAATTTTCCCATTAAATCAATTGCTAAAAACGCGACTAGCGTGCCACTTAGAAAATGTAAAAACGTATCCCACCAGCCTAAACTATAAAATCTAAGCATTGAACCAAGACATAGGGACCCTATTAAAAAAGCAAAATAAGAGAGTATAAACGGAAATGCAAATCGAATTTTAAAAAACTTATCTAAAATTAGTGGCATTAGTGCACAAATGAAGCCACCTAGTGCGATTGGATATCGATAAGAATCGTCTCTTATAAAAAAAATGACAAATAAGACAAGCATCACAATTGCAAGGACAAGACTTAAAATTGTTTGTATGCCTCTTTTCATTTCGAATCCCCCATTCATCCTGTTTTTATCTCAAATCAAACATCAATAAAAAACTTGATTAGTTAAAAATCCCAAAAATGAGCTTAACTTTGACATAAAAAGTTCATCAAATAGATGAAAAAATGTTAAAAATTAACCTATAGAATTAGGAAATTTGGATTAGTATTGAATTAAGGATATGAATGGCAATTAGTTGGGAGGAGAATTATGAACTTTTTCGCATACTTAAAAGATTTTATTTGGTATACTATAAAAACATATTTACTTCCATTTATTATTGTAATTGTTTCAATAGTAATTGTTTTTTGGAGATTATTAGGTGATGAATTTACATTTAAATACATACGATTAGAAATAATCTATTTCATTTGTTTTTTCTTATTAGTTTCTTTTACAACATATGAGATGAAGGGGCATAAAAATGATTAATTGGGAAGGATTAATTTCGGCGAAAGATCGAACAAAAATCTATTTGCGAAAATATATTCCTGCTGAACCAATTGCTGTGATTCAAATTGTACATGGAATGGCAGAGCATGGTGGAGCTTATGATAAATTTATTGAATATTTAGTTCATAATCAGTTTGCAGTCTTTATTCATGATCAAAGAGGTCATGGGAAAACGGCGGCGATTGAAGATGATCTAGGATTTTTTGGTGAAGAAATCGGTTGGGATGAAGTTGCTAAAGATATCATTTTTATAAGTAAGATGATTAGAAAAGAAGTAAAGGATATCCCTTTAATACTATTTGGACATAGTATGGGATCTTATTTGAGCAGACGAGTAGTTCAATTAAATGGAGGACTATACGATGGACTAATTATTTCTGGAACTGGATACGATCCAGGAATACTAAGAAAATTAGGGGTCTTTATTTCAAGCGCAGAGGCATTTTTAATTGGTGCCAATAAGAGAAGTAAAATTTTAGACTTTTTAACTTTTGGAAACTTCAATAATCATTTTAAGTTTCCTAAAACAAAATATGATTGGTTAACAAGAGACGAAGCAGAGATTGATCGTTATATAAAAGATCCATTTTGTGGTTATATTTGTTCTGCAAGTTATTATCGCGAACTGTTGAAAGGGATTGGAATTATACATCGTAAAGAGGAAATACAGAAGACACCAACTTCATTGCCAATTTTTATTTTTTCTGGAGATAAAGATCCAGTTGGTCAAAATGGTGACGGTGTAAAGAAAGTTTATGAGTTATATAAAGAGATTGGATGTACAAATGTAAAGTTGAAATTATATGAAGAAGGTCGCCATGAGATGCTTCATGAAACCAATAAAGATGAAGTTCATCAAGATGTAAAAACTTGGATAGAAGAAACTATACTAAATCATTAAATAAGTGTTGTACTCTCATATTGAAGTATAGTATTCTTCATAGTAGAATAGGAAGTAACAGTCTTTTTACTGTGGAGGTGAAGAAATGCATACGTTTTTATCTGTACTTTTAATTATTGTTTCAGTACTTATGATTGTTTTAGTTCTACTTCAATCTAGTAAAAGTAACGGCCTATCAGGTGCGATATCTGGTGGTGCTGAGCAACTGTTTGGCAAGCAAAAAGCTCGTGGTTTTGAACTAGTTTTACAAAGAATAACAGTTGTTGTAGCAGTTTTATTCTTCATTCTAACGATTGCTGTAACATATTTTAAACTGTAATAAACAAGCTGCCTAAAAGGGTGGCTTTTTATTTTGTTAAAATTATAAAAAAATGCTGTATTAAGTTTGTGAGAAAATAAAAAAGACAACCTAAATTTAGGTCGTCTGAGTATGTAGACTAAGTATTTTAGGTTGCCTTTGAATATTAACCTTTCATTGCAGCCCATTCTTCTTTACTTGGACCGTACATTCCAGGAATAGCTAGCCCAGCTTGTCGCATTAATACAGTCATTTGGCCACGATGATGTGTTTGATGCGAAATTGCCATGCGTAGTAATGCATGGATAGGCATTTCAAGGAATCCAAAAGCGTTAATGATTTGATTTAAATCTTTTTCTTTCCATTCTTTTTGTGCAGCTTCAACCATAGCTTTACTAGCTTCTGCGTATTTTTCAGTAATTTCTTTTGCAGTTGCAGGCATTTCTTCTTTGCTCATAGATGCTTCGAATTGTAATCCTGATTGTGAAATAATCGCTTTAATTGCTGTTGTTATATGCCAAGCTAATTCTCCTAATGAACTAAAAGCTTCACCTATTGATTGATCTAGTGATTCATCTGTCATAGCATTTAGTAATTTGATGGTGTTTGCTTCTTCCATTTTCCATTCAGTAATAAATTCTTCAACATTATTAAACATAACGTATCCTCCCTTTGTTGGTTAATGACCAACATTATTATTACCACACCTTTCATTAAATCATAACTAGTTAATTAAAAAAACTGTTTATTGGTAAATTATTGAATTGAAAGGTAAAATAAAAGAACAATTTCTTTACGTAAAATTAGTTAAAAATTATTATTCATTATTTATATTGAAGATGTCGATTATTAATTTAAATAAACAAAATCATTTATAGATAATATAAAAGTAACGAAAGAAAAATGGATAGAAAAGTTTTGGAGTGAGTATATATGAGAGTAACAATGCCGAAGCCATTTACGTTTGAAGGTGGAGATCGAGCAGTTTTATTATTACATGGGTTTACAGGGCATTCTGCTGATGTTCGTATGCTTGGTCGTTTTTTAGAAAAACAAGGATATACTTGTCATGCACCGCACTATAAAGGACATGGTGTACCACCAGATGAGCTTGTTCATACTGGACCAGAGGACTGGTGGAAGGATGTAATGGAAGCGTATCAATTTTTAAAAGATAAAGGACATCAAAAAATTGCAGCGGTAGGTCTATCTTTAGGAGGAGTATTTGCACTAAAGCTAGGTTATACTGTTCCTTTGAATGGAATTGTCACAATGTGTTCGCCAATGTACATAAAAAGTGAAGAAATTATGTATGAAGGTGTCTTAGCTTACACAAGAGAGTTTAAAAAACGTGAAGGGAAATCTCCTGAACAAATTGAAGTAGAAATGGAAGAGTTTAAAAAAACTCCGATGAATACATTAAAAGCTCTTCAAGGATTAATAAAAGAAGTGCGTGAAAATGTTGATACTGTATATGCACCAACGTTTGTCGTTCAATCTACTGTAGACGAGATGATTAATACGGACAGCGCAAATATTATTTATAATGAAGTGCAATCTGATCAGAAAAAATTAAAGTGGTACGAAAATTCAACACATGTTATTACGCTTGGACAGGAAAAGGACATGTTACATGAAGATGTACTAGCATTTCTTAATGAATTGGAATGGTAGAATGAAATCTTTCTGGACAAACTTAAATTAAATACCCTTTAACAGTAAGAAAAAGGAGGGAAAAGAATGAATCAACAATGGAAAGAAAAATTATTGGAATTGATGAAAAGTGAAGATTATAAGCCTTTAAATATTCAAGGAATTGAAGAGGCTATGGAGTTAACTGATGCAAGTGATTTCCGAGAAGTAGTAAAAACGCTCGTTATGTTAGAAGATGAGGGGTATATTGTACGTTCTCGAAATAATAAATACAGTTTACCTGATCAATCTAATTTAGTTAGAGGTAAATTAACTGGCCATGCGAAAGGCTTTGCGTTTGTCATTCCAGAAGAAGTAGGGGCAGAGGATGTATTTATTTCACCATCAGATTTAAATGGTGCTTTACATGGAGACATCGTTTTAGCTCGTATTACAAAAGAAAAAAGTGATGCACGTAGAGAAGGGACAATTGTAAAAATTGTTGAACGTGGTCAAACGAAAATGGTAGGTACATACCAGGCTCAGAAAAGTTTCGGTTTCGTTATTCCTGATGATAAGCGATTCGGAAGCGATATTTTTATAACAAAGAGTAATTCTCAAGGCGCAGTGGAAGGTCACAAAGTTGTTGTAGAGCTTACTCAGTTTCCTGAGAATGGGAAAAATGCAGAGGGTATTGTAGTTCAAGTTCTAGGACATAAAAATGATCCTGGTGTTGATATTCTATCGGTTATTCATAAGTTTGATTTACCGCAAGAATTCCCTAAGGAAGTAATGGATCAAGCAAATGCTGTACCTGATGAGATTGATGAATCAGCGATAGGTACTCGCCGCGATCTTCGAGATGAACAGATTGTAACGATAGATGGAGCGGATGCAAAGGACTTAGATGATGCTGTTACAGTAACAACGCTTGAAAATGGTCATTACAAGTTAGGGGTACATATTGCAGACGTTTCATACTATGTGACTGATAACTCACCGATTGATCAAGAAGCTCATGATCGTGGAACAAGTATTTACTTGGTTGACCGAGTTATACCAATGATCCCACATCGTTTGTCTAATGGAATTTGTTCATTAAATCCAAAAGTTAATCGATTTACACTTTCATGTGAAATGGAAATTGACCAAAAAGGTGAAGTTGTTAAGCATGAAATTTTTGAAAGTATCATTAAAACAACTGAACGAATGACATATAGCGATGTAAATAAAATATTAGATGAGCAAGATGCTGAATTACATGAACGTTACGAACCGTTAATCCCAATGTTTGAGGAAATGGCCAAGTTAGCGAAAATCTTACGTAATAGACGAATGACTCGTGGAGCAATCGATTTTGATTTTAAAGAATCAAAAGTATTAGTCGATGAAGATGGTCATCCAACTGATGTCGTCATTCGCGAGCGTTCAACTGCTGAAAAACTAATTGAAGAATTTATGCTAGTAGCTAATGAAACAGTTGCTGAGCATTTCCATTGGCTAAATGTACCGTTCATGTATCGTGTTCATGAGGATCCAAAAGAAGAAAAATTACAACGATTCTTTGAATTTATTGCATCTTTTGGATATACAGTAAAAGGTGCTGGAAATGATATTCACCCGAGAGCGTTGCAACAAGTTCTAGATATGGTTCATGGGCAACCAGAGGAGACAGTCATTTCAACAGTTATGCTTCGTTCAATGAAACAAGCGAAATATGAGGCGGATAATCTTGGCCATTTTGGATTAGCAGCGGAGTATTATACTCATTTCACATCGCCGATCCGTCGATATCCGGATTTAATTGTTCATCGATTAATTCGTAAATATTTAATCGAAGGAAAAATGGATAATGAGACAAAGCGTGAGTGGGATGATAAATTACCTGCAATCGCAGAGCATGCATCCAATATGGAGCGTCGCTCAGTTGAAGCAGAAAGAGAAACCGATGATTTGAAAAAAGCAGAGTACATGCTTGATAAAATTGGTGAAGAGTATGAAGGTATTATTAGCTCTGTAACAAATTTCGGTATGTTTATTGAACTACCAAATACAATTGAAGGATTAGTTCGAGTTGCTGATTTATCAGATGACTACTATAACTATGACGAGCGTACGTACGCTATGATTGGTGAAAGAACAGGGAAAATCTTCAGAATTGGTGATGAAGTATCTGTTCGAGTAGTTAACGTTAATAAAGAAGAACGAGCAATCGATTTTGAAATTGTTGGCATGAAATCGAACAAACCTCGTAGAAGCGGCGGTAAAGGCCCAGTTAATCTTGGCGGCGGCTCTGGTGGCGGTAGAGGACGAGGTGGACGCGGCAGAGGTTCTTCTGATCGAAATGGAGATAGCTCTCGCAGTGGCCGTTCTCGTGGAAGAGGTGGAGATAGTTCTTCACCTCGAAATGAAGAGAAAGAAAGCGGACGTGGCGGAAAATCATCGAGAAATAAACGCGATGATCGTTTTAATCCTACGAAAAGCAAAAGCAAGAGTAAAAAGAACAAACCTTTCTACGAAAAAGTAGCAAAAGGTAATAAAAAACGATAGTAAGTAAAAAGCAGTGGACAAAATTGTCCACTGCTTTATGTATACAAACATAATTTATGGTAAAATAAGTAAAGATAGAGAGGTGTTATTTATGCCAAAAGGTGAAGGGAAAGTAATTGCTCAAAATAAAAAAGCGTATCATGATTACTTTATCGAAGAAACGTATGAAACAGGTATCGTTTTGCAAGGTACTGAAATAAAATCATTACGTGCTGGAAAAGCTAATTTAAAGGATTCCTTTGCACGTGTTCAAGGCGGAGAAGTATGGCTTCATAATATGCATATTAGTCCATATGAACAAGGAAACCGTTACAATCACGAGCCATTACGTACTAGAAAATTACTACTACATAATAAAGAAATCGTGAAGTTAATCGGTTATACAAAGGAAACAGGTTATACATTAGTACCTTTAAAAATCTATTTAAAAAATGGCTATGCTAAGCTATTACTTGGATTAGGTAAAGGTAAGAAACAATATGATAAGCGTGATGATTTAAAGAAAAAAGAAGCAAAACGTGAAGTAGAGCGTGCATTCAGAGATCGTCAGCGAATCTAATTGGATAAATGTTGAAGCATTGGAATTCTGTATTTCTTTTAGAAACAATTGTTAATTGCAACTTGAGTAGGATATGCTATAATAAGTTTGTAAGTTAATCAGCAACACAAATTGAACGATGTTCAGTTTTTATAAATTATGAAGCCTTTGCTTTATGCTTCGTAAGTCACTCATAGCGAACAGATCTGAATAAGTTCTGGGAGCATTTTATATGGGGACGTTACGGATTCGACAGGGGTAGTTCGAGCTTAAGTTGCGAGTCGAGGGGTCGGCCTCGTTAAAACGCAAAAGCCAATAACTGGCAAAAACAACAATTTCTCTTTAGCTGCTTAATTGCACTAAAGGCTCCTCCTATGTATCGCCCATGTGCATAGCTTAGAGGGGTTCACTCATTAGTGGGCTACGCCGGACCTCGCCGTCTGAGGGGAATGGAAGAGATTAATCAGACTAGCTATCAGGAAGCCTGTCATTGGGCCAAATGGTATGCGAAATTCTAATACAGTGACTACGCTCGTAGAAGCTTAAGTGCCGATATTCTTGGACGTGGGTTCGACTCCCACCGTCTCCACCAATACATACTGTTTGGTGGTTTTTTTATGCTTAAAATTATAAATTCTAAACCTCTTAAAACGTTGATATATCAGTGTTTTAAGAGGTTTTTCTATTTAGGAGTAACTGCAGTTAAATATAGTTTTATTAAATATGGTTCATTTTTAGTACGTTCATTTATAGATAAAAATAACCTATTTTAAATTTTAATTAGAACAATTAGATAGTAAGCTATGGCGATTTATCAATCGTGAATTTATAAGATTGTTTCGGATAAGTCAAGCTAGAGAAATGAATAGAATTTTTGGGAGTTAGACATAAAAGGTTTCTTTTTCATTGTTTATCCGTATAAATATAATGTTAAAAGTATTTTGCTGGTAAGAATTTCTAAATACTCCCTACTTAAAAAATGACTAATTTTTTCAAATTTCAATCTTTCCCTTAAAAATAAAAAAAGACAAGCATACAAAATAAGTATTCTTGTCTTTTTTTTCATTTAAAGTTCATTTTCGCAACTCCTGGAAAAAATCATAAGCTGGTCCTCAGTGTGAGGACCAGCATTTATCTGTAAATAGTAGCCTATTAAAATTATATATATAAGTTCTTATGCATTTACGATTAACTGCGCAATTTCCATTGCCTGTTCATTTAAATTCATCTTTTTATAATAATTAAATAATTCCTTCTTAGAACGCTCCACTAAAAAAGTAAAACCATTTTTAATAAACATTGGTAACGCTTTATTATTTAAATAATTATAGTACTCTTTTTCTTTAGATTTTAATAGATAAAGTAAAAGTTTGAATAAATGGATATATAAAATATAATTATTCTTTTTCGCTATGAACAATCCAGTTTCAGCATCATTTATTAATTCGTCTAGGTTAGAATAACCGTCTTCAAAAGAGCTTCGGATATAACCCTCTAATGATAATAAATAGGATAAAGATTCTGAATTTTTCAGTAACATAGAGTCTTTATAATACTTTCTTGCTTCCTTATAATTTTTACCTCTGTAAAATTCATAGGCTAAATTATGCAAGACTTTTGCTTTTCGATCAGGTGCATTACATAGTTCGCAGCTTCTAATCAAATTTTTAAAACGACTGATAATCTCTTCATCTAAAGTGTCACCTTGAATTTGAATAATCATTAACATTTCAGCATCAATAACTCTAAGATAGTTATTGATCTGTTTAAAAAATTGATGAGATTTTTCAGCATAATAATAGGCTAACACAGGAGCGTTTAATGTATGGTAAGCGGATGCTAAATGGTAATAAAATTCAGGGTTTTTATATACTGTATTATCGATGGACTTTAAAATTTGGATTACTTTACCATATTCTTGCTTCGCCAATGAATAGATTCCTAAAATATGCTTCAATAAGTTTCTTTCATAAGGAGCTAATTTGTCTTCTTTTTTTTGTAGCTTTTTTATGATTTTAAATGCTTCATTGCATTTACTATGTGCAAGAAAATATTTCGCTCTTAGTAACTGATACATATCATTATATTCCGAGATTTGAATTAATTCTTCCATTTCAAATTCATAGTAAATTTGATCCATCTCTTCAAATAATTGCATAATAATTACATCATGCCAGTGAAGTAATCGTTGTTTTATATTCATAAAATTAGCTACTTCTAATTCCATATCAATTCCAAGTCTTTTGGATAATAAATTTATAATTTCAGGTGCGTACTTTGTCTGTGCACATTCTATTTTACTAATATGGGTAACGGAGCAAATGTTTTTTCCTAATTGTTCTTGTGTTAGTTTGTACTTTTCTCGATAAAATTTAATGATTTTTCCTTCATACATAACTAAGTCCTCCTCCCATTCCAGGATGTTAAAAATAGTGCCTAATACTAAAATTCTACATTTAACAACAAAAATAGTATATTTAGAAAAGCCGTATAGTATGTGAAGTAATACTTAAAGATATGTTAAGGAAAAATAAAATTACGATAAATTTAAGAGAAAATGAAGAGTGAAATAGGGCTGATTACACAATATTTATCTATTCTTCAATTAATTACATTTATTAGGAAGACCATGTGTGCAAAATTGTATTATTTCAAAAGGTTTCTATAATAGTAGGAAATTTGTCGATTTTCGAGTTAAAGGTAGGAGGAGGATGGTCCATACAAAAAACTGTAAGCAAATTGGCTTACAGTTTTTTATTCGATCTTATTACCAATTCTAAAAAGCAAAGATAACTGCTTAGCTAAATATTGAGGAGTATAAGGCATGTCATTTCTTAACCAAGATACAATTGTACCAATCAGTGCTGATGACCCGTACCAAATAATAATATCCTTTTGAATATCCGTCTTAATGTGTAAAGAATCAATTTCTCTTCTTTTTGTGATTGTTTCAGTAATGATTTTTAATAATTGCTCTGTGAAGATTGGCGTTTTAGTAGAAGCAAGAACTACTTTATAAAACTTTGCATTCTCCGCTATATGTTCAAGTAGATTTAGAAGTCGCACTGAGTCAGTTTCATCTATAGACTTAAGGGTCGTTGAACCCCTCATAATAAGTCCAAGCCTCTCACCCATTTCCAAAGCCATATTCTCCATCATATCCTGTATGTCACGATAATGAAGATAAAATGTTACTCGATTAACTGTTGCACGATCGGCTATTCGATTAACTGTAATTTTGTTTAGATCCATCTCTTGAAGTAGTTCGATAAAAGCGTCTTTAATTAATTGGCGCGTACGAATGATCCTAGGATCTACTTTTGTTTTATCCTTCAAATCAAATCACCTTTTCCATGAAATTTACAATTTTTTTAAATGTGTTTATTATGTTTGGTTTTAACTACAGAACTAATAAGTGTGATAACTACAATACATTTCTTCAATTATTGTCGGTTGTAAGAATGAACTAACGAATTATAATGTAATTTATATCATGTTAATTATTAAACACTTTGTAAATTATGTCCATGATAAAGAGAGAAAGGATTGATGGGGGATTGAGTAAAAATTCTGTTTCAGACACAAATTCGATAAAAAAAGGTCCTATTATGTTCATTTTGATTTTAGGTGCCTTCATTGCAACCTTAAACCAAACGCTTATGAGTGTTGCAATTCCTGAGTTAATGGTTGATTTTCATATAAAGGCAGCAACAGCGCAATGGTTAACAACGGGATACATGCTAGTAAATGGTGTGTTAATCCCGATAACTGCTTATTTGATGCTAAGATTTACTACACGTGAACTATTTCAAGCATCTATGATTATTTTTTTAGCAGGGACCATTGTTTCTGCACTAGCGACTGATTTTCCAGTATTGTTAACGGGACGCTTAATACAGGCAGCAGGTGCGGGTATTATTATGCCATTGCTAACAAACGTTATTTTGACACTATTTCCACCAGAAAAACGTGGAGGAGCAATGGGGATGGTAGGTTTAGCGATTATTTTCGCACCGGCGATCGGTCCTACGCTTGCAGGCTATATTATGGAGAATTACAAATGGGAGACGATGTTTTACGGGATGATTCCATTTGCGATTATTGTTATCGTACTGGGTTTCATTTATTTACGAAATGTATCTGATCGTATCAAAACAAAATTTGATCTTCTTAGCGTTACACTATCTACAATTGGTTTCGGTGCAATGCTTTATGGATTCAGCCGTGCTGGAGGTTTAGGTTGGTCAAATTCAGAAGTGATTAGTACGATTGTTATTGGCGTATTGTCACTAGTACTCTTCGCATGGAGACAATTGGTTTCGCAAAATCCTTTACTTGATTTGCGTGCATTCAAGTTTAGTATGTTCTCATTAACAACAGTTATTAATGTTGCAGTTACGATGGTAATGTATGCAGATATGATGTTACTTCCTCTATATTTACAAAATGCTCGAGGGTACACACCAGTTGAGTCTGGTCTTCTACTATTACCAGGTGCATTAGTAATGGGATTCCTTATGCCAGTTACAGGTAGATTATTCGACCGTGTCGGTGCTAAATGGCTAGCAATAGTAGGAATGATTATTACAATCGCAACAACGCTTGGCTTTACAAACCTAACGGACTCGACGAGTTACACTTTTCTAGTTCTAATGTCCACAGGACGCCGAATCGGTATGGCATTAATGATGATGCCAATACAGACTGCTGGTTTAAATCAACTACCAAAGCAATTAAATGCACACGGTACAGCAATTACGAATACAATTCGCCAAGTTGCTGGAGCAGTTGGTACATCACTTCTAGTTACAGTTATGACAGATCGTACAAAAACACATATACAAGAATTAATTCCTACTGCAGCTTCTAAAGGTTTAACTCAAGCTCAACTTATAAAAGAAGCTTCAATAAATGGAATTAACGACGCCTATCTTGTGATTGTCGGAATAGGGATTCTTGGCTTACTACTTTCTTTCTTTATTAAAAAGGTTAAACAAGGGGCTTCAGAAGAGGCAACAGTTAACTTAAAAAAAGTAACAGTTAAAGCTTAATACATCATAATTTATTGGAGGAATATTTTCATGAGACTTCAAAACAAAGTAGCAGTAGTAACTGGAGCTGGTTCGGGAATGTGGAAAGCCATTGCTGCACTTTATGCTAAGGAAGGTGCAAAAGTGGTTGTATCTGATATTAATGTAGATGCTGCAAATAGTACCGTTGAAGAAATAAAATCAAACGGCGGGGAAGCTATAGCTGTTATGGCAAATGTTGCGCACGAAAATGATATTCAAAACTTAATCGATACTGCCGTAGATACTTTTGACACAGTAGATATTCTAGTTAATAATGCAGGAATTATGGATAATTTTGAACCTGCTGGTGATATTGAAGATGATAAGTGGGAAAGAGTTTTTGCGGTAAACACAACAAGTGTGATGCGCTCAACTCGCAAAGTCTTACCAATCTTTTTAGAGAAACAACATGGAGTGATTATCAATGTGGCTTCAGCAGGTGGCCTACAAGGAGCTAGAGCAGGAGCTGCTTACACAGCTTCTAAACATGCCGTTGTTGGTTTTACTAAGAATACTGGATTCATGTACGCAACGAATGGAATCCGTTGCAACGCGATTGCCCCAGGTGGAGTCGAAACAAATATTGGTTCTTCCATGACAAATATCAATCATTTTGGTATGGGACGTATTCAAGCAGGTTTAGGAGTTAATCCACGTGTAGGTAAACCTGAAGAGATTGCAGATATAGCTTTATTCCTTGCTTCAGATGAATCTAGCTTTGTTAATGGTACTGTGATTACGGGTGATGCTGGTTGGACTGCTTATTAAGATTAAGAATTTTATAAAAATAGGAAAGACCGTCTGATATTTTGGACGGTCTTTTGATTTTTTGAAATAATTTATAGGGTTTTATTAGGGAGATATTTGATAGTGGAGGGGATTACTTCTTTATTGTGACTGAATTATGAAAAATATGGAATGTACATAAATTTTTCGGATTATTTTGAGTTAATGTCCTACTTTAGATGTTACATTAAAAATATATTAATATTTTATTAATTTCGATTTTAAATTGAAACTAATACTAAATTAATATAACAAAAAATATGAACAAGGAGTGTTGTGTATGAAAAAGAAAATTATTTGTTTAATCTGTTTGGCTCTTCCAATTTTCGCAAAATCTGTAGAATCAGCATCAGCGACTCAGAAGTATGATGGGAAACTAACAGGTTATTTAGAATCCAAAAATGCATTCAGTACTTCAAAAGGGTGGTTACATGTAAAACACAATCAATATAGCGCAAAGGGGAAATCAATAAAAATAACACCATTAAAGAAAAATATAATAGGAATATACTCACCTGTATTTAGTGCTTCACAAACAATTAAAGGAGATACTTCATTAACAAATCAAAAAGTAGTTAGTAATGGTCAGTATAAACTTTCATTTGAAGTTATTAAAGGAGCGGATAAATCGTATGTAGGTGTTAGAGGTGAATTTTGGTAAAGGAACTTAGCTTTTATGAAAAAAATTCTATATAATCTATCTACACTATTACTATCCACATTATTCGTATTATATGTAATGAGAGCATTTCTAGGAGAATTTATTTCAAGACTTATTCCATATGCAAACGTAATATTTGGATATAGCTTATTTGTGTGTCTAGTATTAATTTTTAATACGATGGTAAATATGATTTTATATTATGCGAAAAACAAAAAAATCTATATTAGTAAATTTGGTTTTGGAGTATTTTCACTTTCTTATATAGTTTTGTTAGTTTCAGTTCTTTTTTCAAGAAACTCATTAGGGAATAATTATACAAGCAATTATGTACCTTTTAAAACGATATTTGGATATATATTCGGCAAAGCTGACTTTATTTACATCTTCTCGAATATCGTGGGGAATATTATAATTTTTATCCCTCTAGGATGTATAGTTTATTATTATTTTTATAGAAAGATAAAAGTTTCTATTTGTATTTTTATTTTAATTTTATTTGTAATACTTATAGAATACCTACAAAAAAAGTATATTGTAGGAAGTTTTGATATTGATGATATACTATTAAATTCACTTGGGGTTTATTTAGGGATAAAAATTTTAGTAGGAGCAGGGGACAAAAAATCTAAAAATTATTTTGAAAAATGGTAGAAAGCTTAATAAAAGTTATTGTTTATGAATTAACTCCACTTTGTTGGTGGCTTTTTTTTGAACTTAAATAAAAAAATTATAAAAATAACCCCTCATCTTTAAAAGATGAAGGGTATTCGGTCAAAATATATTATCCAACGTCAACGTCTTTCTTAACGTCCTTCTCATCAACCCAAGCCTCTAACTGATCACGACCCGGTAAGTTATCGATTTTATCAGCAGAGAAAACTGGATCCAAACCTTGTTTCTTTTGTGAAACATAATCTTTTAATAAAGCCTTTACAATTTTTGCTAAACGCGTAATAGCGTAAAGATTAACTAGTACCATTAATCCCATGAAGATATCTGCTAAAGACCAAATTAATTCAGCGCTATATAATGCACCGAATAAAACCATTCCAATCACTGAAAAACGGTATACATAAATTGATGTTTTCGAATGCTTCATGAAGCTAATATTTGATTCACCGTAGTAATAGTTACCCATAATTGTACTTAATGCAAATAAGAATACTGAGATTGCAACGAATGTTGCAGCGAAGTCTCCAATACTTACACGTAAAGATTCCTGTGTTAAAGGAATACCAGATAGCTTAGATGTTTTATAAACGCCTGAAACTAATACGATCATTGCTGTAGACGAACAGATGATAAATGTATCAACAATTACACCTAATGCTTGAATAAAACCTTGTTTTACTGGGTGAGTTACGTCAGCCGTTGCAGCCGCGTTTGGAGCAGAACCCATACCAGCTTCGTTAGAGAATAATCCACGACGAATTCCGTGAAGTACTGCAGCACCCATTACACCGCCAAACATTTGTTTAAACGTAAAAATACCATCAGAGAAAATTGCACCAAAAACATTTGGTAAAATATCGAAATTTGAAATCATAACCCATAAAGCTAAAATAATATAAACCCCAGCTTTAATTGGTACTAAAACAGTTGAGAATTTTGCAACTCGATGTACGCCACCAAAAATAATTAGTGCTGTAATAACAGCTAGTACAATCGCAGTTGTTTTTGTATTTACACCAAATTCATTATTGATAGAAGCAGCAATCGTGTTTGCTTGTACTGCGTTAAAAATAAGACCAAAAGATAAAGTTATTAAAATACTAAAAATAACTCCAAGCTTTCGATTACCTAAAGCTTTTTCCATATAATAAGCAGGTCCGCCACGCCATGAAGAACCATCTCTCACTTTATATAGCTGAGCTAATGTACTTTCTACAAATGCTGAAGCTGAACCAATTAAAGCCATTAACCACATCCAAAAAACTGCACCAGGTCCACCTAATGCTACTGCTGTTGCAACACCGGCAATATTCCCCGTACCTATACGAGCAGCCATTCCGATCATAAATGCTTGTAATGATGAAACAGTTTTTTTGCTTTTGTCTCTGTTTCGACCATCAACAAATAATAATCGAATCATTTCAGGAAAGAATTTAAACTGAATAAATCCTAAATAAACCGTTAAAAATAGGCCGATTGCTACTAATAAAATAACAATTAATTTAGCCCATAGATAGTCGTTGAGTACTGAAACCAATTCCGTCATGAATCCAACTCCTTTGTAAGAATATTCGCGAAATTATTCGATAATTTCGACTACAAAGTGTAATGATAAATTATTCTGTTAACAAAGGCAACAATTTTTTAGTTTTTGTTGATTAAAAAAAGTTAATATTAAAAAAAGATTAAAAAAGTAAGTGTTCACTTACTTTTTGTTGACGAAATCCATTTCGGTTAATATACTAGAAAAGTAAATAAACACTTACTTTTTTGTATTATGCTAAAACGAAGTAATTGGTTTCCTTTTTAAAAACGGTTTTTAAGGAGGTAAGTAGTGAATAAGGGAGAAAGAACAAAACATCATATCTTAGAGAAGTCTATCCAACTTTTTGCGAAAAATGGTTATGATGGTACGACAATTAATCAAATTGCAAAGGAAAGTAAAATTTCCGAAGCGACGATTTATAAGTATTTTAAAAGCAAACTGGATGTATTGATTACTTGTGTGAAGCCTGATATACAAGACGTATGGATGGAAGAAGATTTTAGTAAACTCTCGATTGAAGAATTGCTTAGATTATATGTTGAGAAAAGGATTAAATGGGTGGAAATGAATCGAAATCAAATTGAGATCTTGATCAGTGAAACTTTACGACATCCGGAGTTATCAGAAATTTTCTTTCAACAGATTTATCGTAAAACACCAATTGAAGAAGAAATAGAGTCAAGAATGCTTGCAAAAGAAACGAATTTTCATTTAGAAATTCCGATACTAAGTTTAAGTATGATTACGACAATTATAGCGATTCTAAATCTACAAAAAAGTGTTCTAGATAAAGATCCAATGCATATTACAGATGACGCTATAAATAAAATGGTGCAATTAATTTTATTTGGATTAATAGGAAATAAAAATCCCGAATAAACATGAAAATGAGTTTAATGGGAGGATGGTTTAGTATGACCTTTTATTTTTTTATAAAAGGGAGTATTAAACTATTTAAATGTAATAAATTGACCAAAATACATATTTGGTCAATTGGTCTAAAAGGGGAGTGAGAATGTGTTTAAACAAGAATGGAAAAATATTTTAAAGAAGCCAATGACAATTGCAACAATCATTGCAATTGGTCTTGTACCAATGCTGTATTCATTAATTTTCTTATCAGCTTATTGGAATCCTTATAATAAAACAGAAAAGCTATCGGTGGCAGTTGTTAACAATGACAAGGGTACTGAGTTTAATGATAAAAAGCTTAATGTAGGGAAAGATTTTGTAGATGGTTTGAAAGATAATAACTCATTCAAATGGAAAGTTACTAGTAAAAAACAAGCAATGGAAGGATTAAATGATGAAAAATATTATTTAGTCATCGAATTGCCTTCTGATTTCTCTAAAAATGCCGCTACGTTATTAGACGAAAAACCGAAGAAAATGAAATTAAATTATTACACGAATGCGGGTAAAAACTATGTAGGCGCGCAAATTGGTACAAATGCAATGAAAGAAGTAAATGCTTCTATCTCAAAGGAAATTACAGAACAATATGCTAAAACAGTTTTTGATAATTTCAAAGATATTGGAGATGGCATGACAAAAGCATCTGATGGTGCTGGTAAAATCAATGATGGTGCAGCAAAAATAACAGATGGAACTGATGTTTTAAATAAAAATTTAAAAAAATTAAATGACAGCATGATCACATTTGAGAATGGAAGTACAAAACTGAAAAGTGGAGCGACACAATTATCAGATGGTATTAAACAATCCAAAGATGGTGCTAATAAATTAAATACTGGTTTAAATGCTCTTCTAGAAGGAACTGGTACATTAAAAGCTGGTTCAAGTGATTTAAATAATGGACTTTCGCAACTAGCTGAAGGTGGTAATAAAATCGAAGCTGGGTCTTCTAAGCTAGAAGCTGGAAGTAACCAATTAAATGCTGGACTAAAACAATCTTATGCTGGTGCAACCAAATTGCAAAAAAATGAAGCAGGATTTAATGAGAATCTTGGCGCTACTAATGATGCTCTTAAATCAATTGTTAATGGATTGCAGGATGGTTCTTTAAGTAAAGAAGATTTACAGAAATTAAAAGCAATCTCAAATAGCTTAGATCAACTTTCAAAAGGAAGTAATCAAATTAAAACTGGTGTTGATCAAATTGCAGCAGCACAAGGTCAATTATATGAAGGTTCGAATAATCTAGTTGCTGGACAAAAAGAATTAAATACAAATTTAAGTTTATTTAATAGTAAATTGCAAGAAGCATCTAATGGAGCAAATCAATTAGCTCAAGGAAGTAATGATTTATACAATGGTACAAAGGAATTAAGTGAAGGAAGTTCGTTACTTTCATTTGGCCTAGGTAAATTAAATACAGGTGGGGACCAATTAGTCCAAGGGATCAATCAATTAAATGATGGTTCTAAACAACTATCTGATGGAACGAATAAGTTATATGATGGTTCTGGAGACTTATTAAAAGGAGCAACAGATTTAACAAAAGGAACAACTGAACTTCATAAATCCCTGAAAGATGGTGGAGATGAAGTAAATAAAGTTAAAACAAGTGATGAAACTGATAAATTCTTTGCAGAACCAACAGAGCTAGTTTCTCATAAATTGAATAATGTAAAAGAATATGGTGTAGGATTAACACCTTATATATTATCTATTGGACTATTTGCTGGTGGGTTAATGTTCACTTCAGTTTATCCAATGAGAAAGAATTCTATTGCTCCGACTACTGGTTTAGCTTGGTTCTTTAGTAAATATAGTGTTTTAATCTTCGTGGGAATCATGCAATCAATCGTAGCAGATCTGGTTTTAATTTACGGTATGGGGCTTGACGTGAAAAACGTGTGGTTATTCGTAGTGTTTACAATTATCACTAGCTTGACTTTCTATTCATTAATACAATTCTTAACTGTTACATTAGGAAATATAGGGCAATATTTAGTATTTGTTATGATGTTATTACAAATTGGTGGAACTTCAGGTACTTTCCCAATTTCATTAACACCAACATTTTTCCAAACGATTCATCCATATTTACCTATGACTTATGCGATAAAAGGATTCAGAGAATTAATCTCTAGTTCTGTTAGCAAAGGGTTTGTATGGGATCAAGTCTACTATTTATGTGGATTTGCAGCGTTATTCATTATCCTAACAAATGTAACTTTTGCAGTTCGTGTTAAATTATCAAAGAAAAAACAATTAAGTGAAATTGAGGTTTAAAGCGATAAAATAATAAAAAGGATTGAAGTCTAATAAAAAAAGATTTCAATCCTTTTTTACTATTAGTGAAATAAAAATCCAGTATCTTTAGGTCAATCTTTTATTGTAAAATTAGTAATGGAATATGGGAATAATGAAGGGAAATGTATAGAATCCCTTTACATTGTAAGGGAATTATCGTTAAAATTTTAACGTGGTTAATCTGATATTCGTACATCATGAGCGCTTAATACTTTCTATTTTACTATAAAATATAAAAAAATAAGGAAGCGTTTTCATTTAATAGAAAAGTGGTGAATAAATGAAACTAACTGACATCGATAAAAAAATTCTAGAGATGCTCACAAAAAATGGTCGAATGTCATACGCCGATATTGGAAAAGAACTTAATTTATCAAGAGTTTCGATCCGTGAACGTGTGAACCAATTAATAAAAAACGGGGTTATTGAGAGATTCTCAGTAGTTATTAATTCAGAAAAAATAGGTAAAGGTGTATCTGCATTCTTTGAAGTAGATTGTGAACCAGCTTATTTAGTAGTCGTAGCCGAAGCACTTGCAGATAATCCTGTTGTAGCGAGTTGTTATCAAATGACAGGTCCAAGCACTTTACATATGCATGTATTAGTTGATGACTTTGTCAGCTTAGAACAATTTATAAATAATGAATTATATGCTTTAGAAGGAATAACAAGGGTAGAAAGTCATATTTTATTACGAAGATTTAAGAGTAGAAATGGCTTAAAATTATAGTTGTCATGGCGAGGGATTGGTAATCCCTCGTCTTTTTTTACTATTTTTTGTAAAAATTCATAAAATTATAGAATATTCTGTCTACCGGGGGTATAATCGGAAATAATTAAAATTTACATTGTTAGGTTATACGGTGATTAAGGTTAACAAACGTATGTAATTTTAGTTAATATACTTACAAGTGGAGTAGGTGGAAAGATGGCGTCACTCATATTAAGAAGGTTGTTTCAATTGTTTTTATTATTGCTAGGTATCTCCTTTTTAGTCTTTGCTTCTATGCATTTAGCACCTGGTGACCCAGCTGCAATCATTGGCGGACCTACAGCAACAAAAGCTGATTTAAATGCCATCCGAGAAAGTTTGGGACTGAACGACTCGTTTTTTGTCCAATATTGGCATTATTTATCAGGCGTATTACATGGGGATTTAGGATATTCCTTTCAAACGAAACAGTCGGTTGCAGAGGCAATTTCAATCCGTTTTCCTAATACTTTAAGTTTAGCAATCGCGAGCATGGTAGTAGCAGTAATAATCGGGGTAATAACTGGAATTGTCTCTGCACTTAAGCAAAACTCGTGGATGGATGTATCAAGTACAATAATAGCCCTTGCAGGTATTTCAGTACCTAATTTTTGGCTAGGTGCCATCCTTATTCTTATTTTCGGAGTTAATCTACAAATTCTTCCCGTTGGAGGACTCGATTCACCAATTTGGACGGTAGAAGGATTTAAGCAAATCATTTTACCTTCCATTGCACTTGGAACTGCCTCGGCTGCAATGATTGCAAGAATGAGTCGTTCATCTATGTTAGAGGTAATTCGAGCTGATTACATACGAACTGCAAGAGCGAAAGGTGTAAAAGAAAAATCAATTGTTTGGATTCATGCTTTAAAAAACTCGATGATTCCAGTCATAACTGTTATTGGTTTAAACTTCGGATTTCTTCTTGGAGGAACAATCATTACAGAACAAGTATTTGCGATTAACGGTGTCGGCAGACTTATGATCGATGCAATTGCAGCTAGAGATTTTCCAATGGTTCAAGGGGCAGTATTACTTGTAGCATCTTTGTTTGTAATCGTGAATTTACTTGTTGATATTTTATATGTATTTATCGATCCGAGAATTAGCTACGATTAATCGGCTAGAAGGGAGGAAGGATTTTGTCTACAGAAGTTGTCATTAATAATATAAGTGCAAAGCAAGCTAGTACAAAAAAGAAAGAAAAATTTATTATCCAAACGTTTAAACGTTTAATCAAAAATAGATTAGCTGTTTTTGGATTAATCATTATTATTTTACAAATTTTAATGGCATTATTTGCACCACTAATTACGATCCACGATCCGATTAAACAAAATTTAGCATCAACAGAACTGC
Source organism: Bacillus sp. AFS029533 (assembly GCF_002585125.1). Lineage (NCBI taxonomy): Bacteria > Bacillati > Bacillota > Bacilli > Caryophanales > Bacillaceae > Bacillus > Bacillus sp. AFS029533. The sequence continues at coordinate 128,203 of NZ_NUQC01000006.1, forward strand.
CATTATTCTCAAGTGGACATTGGTTAGGTACAGATAATTATGGTCGAGATATGTGGAGCCGAATTGTATTCGGATCAAGAGTATCACTCGTTGTTGGATTCAGTGCAGTGATTCTTGGTTTAATTGGTGGTATTACAATAGGCATGCTAGCTGGCTATTTTTCAAAACTAGATGGCTTGCTTATGAGAATAGTAGATTTATTATTTGCTTTTCCTGGAATTTTACTAGCCATGCTAATTATCGCAATTCTTGGGACAAGTCTAGTAAATGTAGCAGTTGCGATTAGTATTTGGTCCATTCCTTCATGTGCAAGAATTGTTCGTGGTTCGGTTTTATCTATTAAGAAGCAAGAATACATACAAGCAATGAAGACTTTAGGTGCAAGTAATTTAAGAATTATGGTGAAGCATATTTTACCAAACTGTATGGCACCAATCATAGTTTTTGCCACAATGAGAATGGCTACTGCTATTTTATCAACGGCATCATTAAGTTATTTAGGTCTTGGTGCACAACCACCAACAGCCGAATGGGGATCAATGATCTCCGGGGGGCAAGATTATATGTTTTCTTCCCCACATATGACAATCGTACCAGGGATCGCAATTATGCTGATCGTTTTCTCTTTTAATGTCGTAGGTGATGGATTAAGAGATGCTTTAGATCCAAATATGAATATTAATGACTGAGGAGATGGGTAAATGAAAAAATGGATGGTTATCATAATTAGTGCAATTCTACTTCTTGCTGGATGTTCTAGTAAAACAACTGGATCAAATAGCGCTAATGTTTCGCAAGAACTTACATATGCTTCAACATCAGATGTAGTAGGTTTGTCACCAATCTTAACAAATGATTCTGTATCAGCTAATGTCATCATGCAAGTTTATGAAACTTTATTTAAAAGAAATCCAAAAACAATGGAAATCGAACCTTTATTAGCAGAATCTTATACGAATCCAGATGATAAAACTTGGGAAATTACATTAAAAAAAGGGGTTAAGTTTCAAGACGGAACAGATTTTAACGCAGAAGCAGTAAAATACACATTTGATAAATTCCGTGATCCAAAAACTGCTGCTCCTCGTGCTTCATTATTAGAACCAATTCAATCAGTTAATGTAATTGATGATTATAAAGTAGAAATTAAAACGAAATATCCATATGGACCACTATTAGCTGCACTTGCTCATACTGCTGCTTCAATCGTAAGCCCTGAGGCAGATAAAAATAGTGATTTAATGAAAACACCTGTAGGAACTGGGCCATTTAAGTTTGTTAGCTGGACACCTGGTGACCAAATCGTTCTTGAGGCAAACAAAGATTATTGGAATGGTGCACCTAAATTGAAAAAGGTTACTTTTAAAGTAGTACCTGAAGTTTCCACAGCAATTTCAATGCTACAAACAGGAAAAGTACAATTTATTGATGCTCTTCCATCTGAACAAATTAAGCGTCTAGAATCAATTAAAAATGTAAAAGTGACAAAAGCAGAAGGAACACCTGTTTATTATTTAGGATTTAACATGAAAAAAGCACCAATGAATAATTTAGCATTCCGTCAAGCAGTAGCTTATGGATTAGATCGTAAAGCATATATTAATCAGCTAAATGGATTAGGTGTAGAAGGTAATAGTGTAATTGGACCAAAAGTTTTCGGATATGATCAATCTGAAGAAAAAGTGGGCTATTCTTATGATTTAGAAAAAGCTAAAAAGCTGATTAAAGATAATGGATTTGAAGGAAAAGAAGTAAAGATGCTAGTACCAAATCGAGATATGTATATGAAAATGGCTGAAATTGCTCAATCTCAAATGACGGAAATTGGTCTGAAAGTTAAGCTTGAAACGATGGAATGGGGAACTTTCTTAGATGCAGCAACGAAAGGTCAATACGATGTAACGTTCTTAGGATGGGCAAATAGTACAGCGGATGGTAGTGAATTATTATATCCAAACTTCCACTCAGACAACGTTGGATCATCAAACCGAATTTCATATAGTAATAAGCAATTTGATCAGTTAGTTAATGAATCTCGTCAAACGATTGACCAAAATGCACGAAAAGAAAAATTAAAAGAAGCAAATGAATTATTAGTAAAAGATGCTCCTGTAATCGTTATGAATCAAGGTGTAGTAACATCTGCCGTTGATCAATCGGTGAAAGGTATTGAAATTGATCCTACTGGCCAATGGTCATTATACAACGTACACAGAGAGTAGGTAATAGTATGTCAACAGAGCTTCTATCTGTAAATAATTTAGTAACAACGTTTCGAACAGCTGATGGAGAAATCCCGGCTGTTCGAAACATATCCTTTTCAGTTAATAAAAGTGAAACCTTATGTATAGTTGGCGAATCAGGTTGCGGAAAAAGTATTACTTCATTATCTATTATGGGATTATTGCCAAGTAATGGATCAATAAAAAGCGGTTCAATTCAATTAGAAGGAACTGATTTAACTAAGTTAACAACTGATGAATTAAGAAAAATAAGAGGCAATAAAATATCGATGATTTTTCAAGAGCCGATGACTGCATTAAACCCGGTAATCACAATTGGTTATCAGCTACGCGAGCCACTTATGATCCACCAAAAGCTTTCTAAACAAGAAGCAAATCAAAAGGGAATTGAACTCTTAAAGCAAGTCGGGATTCCATATCCTGAAAAAAGAATGACTCAATATCCCCATGAGTTAAGTGGTGGGATGAGGCAAAGGGTTATGATTGCTATTTCATTAGCTTGTACACCTGGACTCTTAATTGCAGATGAGCCAACGACTGCACTTGATGTTACGATTCAATCTCAAATATTAGATTTAATCCATGAGCTACAAGAACAACTCGGAATGGGTGTCATCATGGTTACACATGATATGGGAGTCGTAGCTGAAATTGCTGATAAAGTGATGGTTATGTATGCAGGAGAAAAGATAGAAGAAGGTCCAGTTGAAGAGATTTTTAATCATCCAAGTCATCCATATACTAGGGGATTATTAAGCTCTGTACCAAATGTAGATGATCCCGATTTTGAATTAGAAGCAATCCCAGGTTCGACACCGAGCCTAAATGAACAAATAACTGGCTGCCGTTTTCATCCACGTTGTGAACATGCATTAGCACGTTGCAAAGTTGAAGTCCCTAAAGAATTTAAAATAAAGGATGGACACACAGTTAAATGTTGGCTTAGTGAGGAGGATGCGATATGACTCTAACAAAAAGTAAATCTTTATTAGAGCTACGAAATGTTAAAAAATATTATCCGATTCGTGGAGGCTTATTAAAAAAAGTTCAAGGTCACGTCAAAGCAGTTGAAGAAGTAAGTTTAACATTATTAGAAGGTGAAAGTTTAGGTGTTGTAGGTGAATCAGGTTGCGGTAAATCTACATTGGGAAAAACGATTTTAGGACTTGAAGAAATTACTGACGGAAAAGTATTTTTTAAAGATACAGAAATCCAACATTTATCCAATAAGAGTCGAAATGATTTTAAGAAAGAAATGCAAATGATTTTCCAGGATCCATATGCTTCATTAAATCCAAGACAGAGAATTGGAGATGCCTTGGAAGAGGTATTTGTCATCCATACGAATCTATCAAAACAAGAACGAAAAGAGAAAGTAATCGGTTTACTTCGTGAGGTAGGTTTAAATGAAGATCATTATGATCGATATCCTCATGAATTTAGTGGTGGACAGCGTCAACGAATAGGAATTGCACGAGCGATTGCGCTTAACCCATCGTTAATTATTTGTGACGAGGCAGTTTCAGCACTTGATGTGTCTGTACAAGCACAAGTATTAAAACTATTAAAATCATTACAAGCAAAATATAATCTAACTTATTTATTTATCTCGCATGATTTAGGAGTTGTACGATATTTCTGTGATCGAGTTTTAGTAATGTACTTAGGAAATACAGTTGAGCTTGCTCCTGCTGACAAGCTATATAATAACCCACTACATCCTTATACAAAGGCGTTACTATCTGCGATTCCACGTCCAAAGGTAGGAAAAAGATCTGAGAAAATTCGTTTGACAGGAGAAATTCCAAATCCAGCAAACCCACCTTCAGGTTGTACATTCCGTACTCGTTGTCCACTAGCAACAGAGCTTTGTGGGCAAGTAAAACCAGAGTGGAAGGAAATTGAAGAAAATCATTTTGTTGCATGTCACCATGTAGATGCTTAAAGGAGAAGATACAGATGCAGTTTGATCATTTAAATAACCCATATTCAGCACAACGCCATACGACATTTGGAAAAAATGGAATGGTAGCTACTTCACAACCTTTAGCGGCGCAAGCGGGGTTAGATATTTTAAAAAAAGGTGGTAACGCAATCGATGCTGCAATCGCCACAGCTGCTGCTTTAACGGTAGTTGAACCAACTTCAAATGGTATTGGTGGAGACGCCTTTGCACTAGTTTGGGTAAATGGGGAACTACATGGGTTAAACGGTAGTGGTCCTGCTCCAAAATCAATTTCGATTGAAAAGCTAAAAGAACAAGGACTTGAAAAGATGCCAACTCATGGGGTTATTCCAGTTACAGTGCCTGGAGTACCTGCTGCATGGGCTGCATTATCAAAACGTTTTGGTAAATTACCATTAGAAGAGGTTTTACAACCGGCTATTACGCTTGCAGAAGAAGGCTTCCCACTTTCGCCGATTTTAGGGAAGTTTTGGAATATAGCATACGAAAAGTTTAAAAAGCAATTTACTTCACCTGAATTTGATGAGTGGTTCAAAACATTCGCTCCAAATGATCGTGCACCAGAGATTGGCGAACTGTGGTCATCAAAAGCACATGCAGAAACATTACGTGAAATCGGTGCAACCAATGCTGAGAGTTTTTATCGCGGTAACTTGGCAGAAAAAATCGTTTCCTTTATGAAAGAACATAACGGATACCTTAGTTCAGAGGACTTAAGTGAATATAAAGTAGAATGGGTGAACCCAATCTCGACAAATTATCGTGGATACGATGTTTGGGAAATTCCGCCGAATGGGCAAGGTTTGGTAGCTTTAATGACATTAAACATTGCAAAAGGTTTTAACTTTTCTACAAAAGATGATGTCGATACATATCATAAGCAAATAGAGGCTATGAAACTAGCTTTTACTGATGGAAAATCGTTTATTACAGATTCTGAGCATATGGACATTAATATAGATGAGCTATTATCAGAAGAATATGCAGGGTCACGACGAGAATTAATTTGTGAAAAAGCAATAGAGCCAGAAAACTATACTCCTCCAAAAGGTGGCACAGTTTATTTAGCGACTGCTGATGGCGAGGGGAATATGGTTTCCTTTATTCAAAGTAACTATATGGGATTTGGTTCAGGGATCGTAATTCCTGATACAGGAATTGCTCTTCAAAATAGAGGTCATGATTTTACTTTAAATCCGGAGCATTCTAATGCACTTAAGCCTGGTAAAAGAACATATCACACAATAATTCCAGGATTTTTAACAAAAGATGGTGAAGCGGTAGGACCATTTGGCGTAATGGGAGGATATATGCAGCCACAAGGTCATGCACAGGTTGTGATGAATACTGTGGATTTCCACTTAAATCCTCAAAGTACATTAGATGCACCTAGATGGCAGTGGATGGAAGGAAAAAAAGTGGTCGTAGAACCGCATTTTCCAAATCACCTTGCCCAGGCACTCGCAAGAAAAGGCCATCAAATTCAAGTGGCTACAGATTGTAGTAGTTTCGGAAGGGGTCAAATTATTTGGCGCAATCCTAAGACTGGGGTGCTAATGGGGGGAACAGAATCTAGAACAGATGGCGCAATTGCAGTTTGGTAAAGGAATGATTCAATGATAAATCAATGGAAACTTTTTTTAGCTTTTTTTAGAGTAGGAATGCTAGGTTACGGAGGAGGTCCTTCTTCTATACCACTAATCCACACTGAGGTTGTCGACAAGTATAAATGGCTAAATAAAGATGACTTTTCAGATGTACTAGCAATCGCAAATGCTCTTCCAGGACCAATCGCAACAAAGCTTGCAGGATATGTAGGTTGGAGAACAGGTGGCGTAGTAGGTATGTTAAATGCCATCATCGCAACAACTCTACCGACTGTTTTCCTACTTATGCTACTATTATCAACACTAAATCACTTTAAAGGTGTTGCCTGGGTACAAGGCATGTCGAATGCAGTTGTTCCAGTAGTGGGAGTAATGTTAGCAACTTTAACATGGGAATTTATTGAGAAATCGAAAGAATCTCTTGGCTGGAAAATCACTAGTTTGATCGTGGTTGCTAGTTTTATCCTTTTATACTTTTTAAATGTACATCCTGCTATCTTAATTGGATGTTTAGTTGGATATGCCTTTTTCTCTAAAAGCAAAAATGAAAAGAAGAAGAAGGTGAAGGCATCATGATTTATTGGAAAATATTTTTAGCATTTTTCTTACCAGGTATATTCGGATACGGAGGAGGACCAGCTTCGATCCCTCTTATTGAAAATGAAGTTGTTGATAAGTATGGATGGTTAACTTCAGTTGAATTTAGTAACGTACTTGCACTGGGCAATGCCCTCCCAGGACCGATTGCTACAAAGATGGCTGGATATATCGGATATGTTGAGGGAGGCGTATTTGGCTCCTTTGTCGGATTATTCGCATCAATCGCACCCTCTCTAATCTTGATGATTGCTTTATTAAGTATATTAATGAAGCATAAAAATTCACCAAAAGTCAAAAAGATGACTTCACTAGTTAGGCCTTTAATCGCCGTTTTACTTGGCATTATGGCCTTTGACTTTTTTAACGATTCATATAATGGGGTAGGTGTAACACAAACAATTATTATTAGCGTACTTTCCCTGTTATTTTTAGAACGTTGGAAAATTCACCCTGCATATGTAATTGGAGGGGCACTTGTTTATGGTGCAGTATTTTTATCTTAATTAATGAACTGCCTTTTTGTTTAACCAGAACATTATTGAAAAAATGCCAATATGGTGTTGTTTTCAATAATGTTTTTTTCGTTTAATCACCTCAAAGCTAAGGAATAAAAAAGTGACGATTATTTTATCATAAAAAATTAACTTAAACAGTAATTGTGAATCATGTCACAAAATAGACAATTTATAGACACGATTTAGACAAATAAGATTAAGTCAAAAACCCCTTTGGAAAAGTAAACTATAAGTAACAGGAGTACCATTGAGTGGTTCTCTAAAATTTACTTAATGAATTATTTGTGAAAAAATGTTCAAAGTTTTGCTCGGACTTAATGAAAATTTTTTTGAAATGATTTTTATCCTAAGGGGGATGTACTGTGAGTGGATTAGAGCTTGCAAGAATACAATTTGGTTCGACTACAATTTTCCATTTTTTATTTGTGCCACTTTCAATAGGTTTAGTATTTATGGTTGCAATTATGGAAACATTGTATGTTTTTCGAAATAACGAGGCTTATAAAAAGTTAACAAAATTCTTTGGGCACTTATTTTTAATTAATTTTGCGGTTGGTGTTGTGACAGGTATTATCCAGGAGTTTCAGTTCGGTATGAACTGGTCTGAATATTCCCGTTTTGTAGGGGATGTATTTGGAGCACCACTTGCAATTGAAGCACTTTTAGCATTTTTTATGGAGTCTACATTTTTAGGAATTTGGATATTTGGTTGGGAAAAACTTAATAAAAAAATTCATTTAATGTGCATTTGGTTAGTTGCTTTCGGAACTGTAATGTCTGCGTTTTGGATTTTAGCAGCCAATTCTTTCATGCAGGAGCCAGTAGGCTTTGCGATTAAAAATGGTCGTGCAGAAATGACCGACTTCTTAGCAATCATAACAAATCCACAGCTTAAAGTTGAGTTTCCTCACACAATTGCTGGGGCATTAGCAACTGGAGCATTATTTGTTGCTGGTGTAAGTGCGTATAAAATCTTAAAAAAACAGGAAACGGAATTATTTAAAAAAGCGTTTAATCTTGCAATGGTGTTCGCACTAATTGCAGGAATTGGTGTTGCATTTAGTGGACATTCTCAAGCGAAGCATTTAATGAAAACACAGCCGATGAAAATGGCTGCAAGTGAAGGTCTATGGAAAGACAGCGGTGACCCTGCAAGTTGGATGGTCTTTGGTCTAATTGATTCAAAAAAGAAAGAAAATAAATACGAGGTAGAAGTACCATATTTATTAAGTTATCTAGCTTATGAGAAGTTTGAAGGTAAAGTACCTGGTATGAATACGTTACAAAAGCAATACGAGAAATTATATGGTCCTGGAAATTATATTCCACCAGTTAATACAACCTTCTGGAGCTTTAGAATTATGGCAGGAGCAGGAATGGTTATGATTTTAATGTCGATGCTAGGTTTATATTTTAGCTATCGTAAAAAATTAGAATCAAAAAATCTATTTTTAAAGGCATCAATTTTATTAATTTCTTTACCGTTCATTGCAAATACAGCTGGATGGGTTATGACGGAAATAGGACGCCAACCATGGACTGTATTTGGTTTAATGACTACTGCTGCATCTGTATCACCAAATGTTTCAAAAGGATCACTAATTTTTTCAATCACAACTTTTACAACAATGTATGCAATTTTAGCAGCTGTTTTAGTTTACTTGTTTGTGAAAGAAATTAAAAAAGGAACACACCATGATGTTGAAACTGAAAAAGTTCCTACGGTCGATCCGTTTGAAAGGGAGGCTACCATTGTATGATTGAGTTAAATGAATTATGGTTTTTACTTGTAGCAGTTTTATTTATTGGGTTTTTCTTCTTAGAAGGCTTCGATTTTGGTGTAGGTATATCTACAAAGCTACTAGCCAAAAATGATACTGAAAGAAGAATTTTAATAAATACAATTGGACCGTTTTGGGACGCAAATGAAGTATGGTTATTAACGGCAGGTGGAGCAATATTTGCAGCATTCCCAAATTGGTATGCAACGATGTTTAGTGGATACTATATTCCGTTTGTATTTGTACTAATGGCATTAATCGGACGTGGTGTTGCATTTGAATTTAGAGGAAAAGTTGAAAGTTCCAAATGGGCAAAAGCTTGGGATTGGGTAATTTTCTTCGGTAGTTTATTACCACCATTTTTATTCGGAGTCTTATTCTCAAGTATCCTTAGAGGAATGCCAATCGATAAAAATATGAATATCTCTGCTGGTTTTACAGATTATGTAAATTTATTCACAGTAGTAGGCGGTGTAACGGTAACATTACTATGCCTGTTACACGGATTAATGTTTTTAACTTTAAAAACGGTTGGAGAATTAAGAAACCGTGCACGTTCTCTAGCACGTATGGTGATCATACCAGTATTCCTTTTCTTAGTTGCATTTACTGGCATGGCATTTTTTGAAACGGATATGTTTAAAGTAAAAGCACAAATAACAGTTCCGCTAATTTTATTAATCGTAGTAAGTTATATTCTTGCTACAATATTCATTTTTAAGAAAAGAGATGGCTGGTCATTTACGATGACAGGACTTGGGATTGTACTAACAGTCGGGACAATGTTTACATCTCTGTTCCCAAGAGTCATGATTAGTTCTATCAAAAGTACGTATGATTTAACTGTTTATAATGCTTCATCTGGTCCTTATTCGTTAAAAGTAATGACAATAGTTGCATGTACATTATTACCATTCGTATTAGGTTACCAAATTTGGAGTTATTATGTGTTTAGAAAAAGAGTGGATGAGAAGGATTTGACTTATTAATGGGAAAAGATCTTATTAAATATAAAGGGATAAATCGTTTATTAATGATCCTATCTTTTTTAACAATTATACAAGTAACGGCAATTATTATTCAGGCATATATGCTTTCACAAGCTATTGTCAGATTGTTCAATGGAAAAAATAGTAGCGATATTTTATACGCTACTATTTTCTTCATCCTTGCATTTATCTGTCGTTATATTATTTCGACTATAAAGCAGAAATGTTCAGAGCATTTTGCAGATATTGCTTCATCCGAAATGAAAATGAAAGTTTTAGAAAAGCTTTTTAAACTTGGACCTAGATTTGCAAGGAAATCAGGTACAGGTAATATTGTAACGCTTATTATGGAAGGAACTACACAACTAAGAAATTACCTAGAAATTGTTCCAATGAAAATGATTAACTTAGCAATTGTCTCACCAGTAATCGTAATCTATATTTTCTTTGTTGATAAGGTTTCTGCACTAATACTAATCGTAACATTTCCAATCATTATTATTTTTATGATTTTACTCGGTTTGGCAGCTAAAAAGAAATCAAATAAACAATGGAAGGCTTACCGTATATTATCGAACCATTTTACTGATTCATTACGTGGTCTGGAAACATTAAAATTTTTAGGATTAAGTAGAAAACATATTAAAAAGATAGAAAGTGTAAGTGAAAGATACAGAGAAGCAACGATGGGCACATTAAAAGTAGCTTTTTTATCATCCTTTGCACTAGATTTATTCACAATGCTATCAATCGCTACAGTTGCAGTTTTTTTAGGACTTCGTTTGATTGACGGAGTAATTTTATTAGGCCCAGCTCTAACAATTTTAATTTTAGCTCCTGAATATTTCTTACCTGTTCGAGAGGTTGGAGCAGATTATCATGCTACATTAAATGGTCAAGAAGCTGGTAAAGCAATGCAGGATATTTTAGATGAGCAAGAATTTAAGGTTCAAGAAATTGCCCCGATCTCAGATTGGAATCATGCTAGCGAAATTAAGTTTAATGATATATCAGTAAAACCCGAAAAAGATGGTCAAACGATCTTAAAGAAAATAGATATGAGTATTAAAGGGTTTCATAAAATCGGGATTGTTGGAGAAAGTGGTTCTGGTAAGTCGACGCTTATTGATTTAATAGGTGGATTTTTAGAGCCAGCAAACGGGACTATCCATATTTCTGGTGAAGAGGTTTCACATCTGCAAATACAAGATTGGCATAAACAGTTAATCTATATTCCACAAAGTCCTTATATTTTCTCAAAATCATTAAATGATAATATAAGCTTCTATAAACCTAATGCTACTACAGAAGAAATTGAAAATGCAGCTGTTCAAGCTGGATTAACATCTTTAATAGAAGAATTACCAAAAGGATTAGAAGAAAAAATAGGTGAAGGTGGAAGAGCGTTAAGCGGGGGGCAAAGTCAACGCGTCGCGCTCGCTAGAGCTTATCTAGAAAATCGTCCGATCCTTTTGTTAGACGAACCTACTAGTCATCTTGATATTGAAACTGAGTTTGAATTAAAACAAACAATGCTGCAGTTATTCTCTGGTAAATTAGTGTTTTTGGCTACACATCGCTTACATTGGATGAAAGAAATGGATCAAATTATTGTGATGAATGAAGGTAGCATCATTGAAGTAGGTACCCATGAAGAACTATTAATGAAAAAGGGTCATTATTATCGATTAATTCATAGTTAGAAGGTTAATATATGTTGAATAAAAATGGATGGATTTTACCATATATAAAAGAAAATCGTCGTTTATTTATAGGTGTGATTTTCTTAAGTGCACTGACTATATTTGCAGCGGCATCTCTTATGTACACTTCCGGCTATTTAATCTCTAAAGCAGCAACTAGACCTGAAAATATTTTAATGATATATGTACCAATCGTTGCTGTACGTACTTTTGGTATTTTAAGGTCGGCTTCTAAGTATGTTGAAAGATTAGTCGGACACAATACAATTTTGAAAATCTTATCTAGAATGAGAACAAGATTATTTAGTAATCTGGAACCATATGCACTTACAATCAATTCGAAGTTTAAAACAGGAGATATTTTAGGTCTTTTAGCAAATGACATTGAATATTTACAGGATATTTATTTAAAAACTATTTTCCCTGGAATTGCTTCATTGTTTATCTATTTTATATCCGTAGTAGCACTTGGATTCTTCTCTATTCCATTTGCAATATTAGCAGCAGTCATTGCCTTTGTTTTAGTAGGTGTCCTACCGTATTTTTCATTATTAGTTGAAAAAGCACGAACTTACCAAATAAAAAAGGAAAAGAGTCATTTATATGAAAATTTAACTGATGCAGTTATGGGTATTAGTGATTGGCTTTTTAGTGGTAAACAAAGTAGCTTTATTAATAATTATAGAGAAATGGATGCATCGTTAAGAAACATCCAAAACAAGGAAAAAGGATTTAGAAGACGACGCGATTTAATAGCTCAATGTATTGTAGCAATTTTAGTTTTAATGATGCTTTATTGGGCGGGGAATGAAAGTTTAGCTGGAGAAATTCCAAGAACTTTTATAGCCGCATTTGTTTTAGTTTTATTTCCTTTAACAGAAGCTTTTATTCCACTATCAAATTCTCTTGGAAGTGTTCCTTTATATGCTGATTCTATTAGTCGTTTAGAAGAGATTAAAGAAGCGAATCGTGATCAGAATTTAACTAGTATAGAAGGTAATATCGATGATTATCGAAAAATCGATTTTAAGGATGTATCTTTTCATTACTCGGAAAACGAAACGATCTTAAATAATGTTTCTTTTACAATTGAGGAAAACAAAAAAACAGCTTTATTAGGTCCGAGTGGTTCAGGAAAATCGACTATTCTAAAGCTAATTGAAGGAGTTGAAACTCCTACAGATGGAAGTGTTAAAATAAATGAGATTGAAAGTATTGCTTTTGGAGATAATATTTCGAAAGTTGTATCAGTACTTAATCAAAAGCCTTATTTATTTGATACTTCAGTTATTAATAATATTCGTTTAGGAAATCTGACAGCAAGTGATGAAGAGGTAATAGAAGTTACGAAGATGGTTGAACTGCATGATTATATAGCATCACTTCCAGAAGGCTATGATACACCTATGCATGAAACCGGTGTAAGATTCTCAGGTGGAGAACGTCAAAGAATTGCCTTGGCCAGAATACTTCTTCAAAATACACCAATTGTTATTTTGGATGAACCAACTGTCGGTTTAGATTCAATAACAGAACGAAAACTACTTCATACGATCTTTAAAGTATTAGAAGGAAAGACAGTATTATGGATCACACACCATTTAATCGGTGCAGAAATGGCTGATCAAATTCTCTTCTTAGACAAAGGCAACATCGCTATGAAAGGCTCACATGGAGAACTTTTCAAAACTGAGAAACGATATCGCAACCTTTTTGAGCTAGATCGACCATTTAGAGTAATTGAATAGATGTTAATCTGGAGACTCTGGCAAAATTGCCAGAGTTTTTTTACATATTAAAAACAATTTGACGGTAAATGATTTACATGATATATTTATCTCGAATTCGAGATATATTGAATTCAAAATAAATTTTAATAAATTTTTTCAGTATTCTTCATCAATAGATTCACAAAATAAAAAAGCTTATATAAATAAATTATCTGGAGGAATAAGTATGAACGGCTTAAAAGGGATCCATCATGTAACTGCTATAACTAGTAGTGCAGAAAAAAACTATGAATTTTTCACATATGTTCTAGGGATGCGTTTAGTAAAGAAAACGGTCAACCAAGATGATATTCAAACTTACCATTTATTCTTTGCAGACGATAAGGGAAGTGCCGGAACGGACATGACATTTTTCGATTTCCCTGGAATTCAAAAAGGAGTACATGGAACTAATGAGATTTCAAAAACATCTTTCCGAGTTCCAACTGATGCAGCATTAGATTATTGGGTAAAGCGTTTTGACAGATTAGAAGTAAAGCACTCAGGAATAAAAACACAATTTGGTAAGAAAACATTATCATTTGTTGATTTCGACGACCAGCAATATCAATTAATTTCAGATGAACACAATAAAGGGATTGCTTCAGGTACACCATGGCAAAAAGGGCCAATCCCATTAGAATATGCAATCACAGGACTTGGTCCAATTTTTATTCGTGTAGCTAATTTCGCATTCTTTAAAGAAGTAGTTGAAAAAGTACTTTTATTCAAAGAGATTAATAAAGAAGGTTCATTCCATTTATTCGAAGTCGGTGAAGGTGGAAACGGGGCACAAATTATCGCAGAGCATAATGAAATATTACCACAAGCTTTCCAAGGCTTCGGTACTGTTCACCATGTAGCTTTCCGCGTAGAAGATACATCCGTATTAAAAGAGTGGATTAAACGTCTTGACTCATTCCGTTTACCAAACTCTGGCTATGTAGATCGTCACTTCTTCGAGTCATTATACGCAAGGGTTGCTCCACAAATCTTATTCGAATTTGCAACAGATGGACCAGGATTTATGGGTGACGAGCCTTACGAAACACTTGGAGAAAAGTTATCATTACCTCCATTCTTAGAACCAAAACGTGATGAAATTGAAGGAATGGTACGTCAGATTGATACTGTAAGAAGTACGAAGGAATTTGTGAAAGAATAATGTCAGAAAACACTCACTTTTGAAGTGAGTGTTTTTTTAGTAAAATTTCCTAATCTTAACTGTAAAAATTTTCCTAAAAAATTCATGCATAAAACGATTTGTTATTCTAATGAAATATTTCAACGAATAAAAATCTTATGAACTAAAATAATTTTTTTAGGAGAGGGAACATGAATAGTACATCAGGTAGGCGTTTATCGAAGGATGAAATGGTTACTTTAATACCAAATGGACTAGAGCGGACAAATAATCCGAAAAAGATTGTTATAGTAGGAGCGGGAATTTCAGGATTAGTAGCAGGTTCTTTATTAAAGGAAGCAGGACATGAAGTAACGATTTTAGAAGCAAATGGTCGAGTAGGTGGTCGGATTTATACGAAGAGAGCACCTTTTATTAATGATCAATACTTAGAATTGGGTGCAATGCGTATTGCTTCTAATCACAAGCTTGTACTTGAATATATAAAAAAATTCAACTTAAACGTAAATGAATTTGTAAATGGGAAGTCAGAGGATATTATCTTCGTTAACGGGATAAAAACAACTCAGAAGCAATATGAACAATATCCTGATATTTTAGGTTATCGTGTAGCAGCCAATGAAAAAGGGGTAAATGTTGACCAGTTAATTGAAAGATCGCTAAAGTCTGCAATGGACTTTATTAAACAAAACCCAGATGAAAATTGGAAAACTATTATTGAAAATTATGATCAGCATTCGATGGATTCATTTTTAAGATATAATCCAATCGGAACACCCTTGTCGCTTGGTGCTGTAGAGAAAGTAAAGGTACTTCAAGGTATGGAAGGTTTTCCTGAGCTTGCCTTTACGGCTATTTTAAGAGAGTTCATTGTATTATTTTCAAAGGAAATTAAGTTTTATGAGATTACAGGTGGAAATGATCAACTACCTAAAAAGTTTTTAACACAATTGAAGGATAATCTATTCTTTGGACAAAAAATGAATAAGATCGTGCAAGAAAATAATCAAGTAACGATTCACTCAGATCATTATACAAGCCATCTGCCTTATCAAACTACTGCTGACTATGCCATTATTACTATCCCCTTTTCGTTATTAAACTTCATAGAAGTGGTTCCAAGAAATTCATTTTCTTATGATAAATGGAAAGCAATACGAGAATTGCACTATGTTCCGTCTACTAAAATTGGACTTCAGTTTAAAAGTAGATTCTGGGAAAAAAATGGGACATTAGGTGGAAAATTAACCACAGATTTACCTATCCGATTTGCATATTATCCAAGTAATCATAATGGTAAAAATGGATCGGGAATCGTATTAGCTAGTTATACATGGGAAGATGATGCACTGATATGGGATAGTATGTCAGAAAATGATCGGATAATGAATGCTTTAAGTAATTTGGCCACGATCCATGGTAATCAAGTTTATACAGAATTTATTACAGGTTACACGCATAGTTGGGCTCTTTATCCATACTCTGGGGGAGCGTTTTCTATGTTCAAGCCAGAACAAAATAGAGAGCTAACGCCTTATATTTCCACTCCTGAGGGGAGAGTTCATTTTGCTGGTGAACATACATCTTCTGCGCCTGCATGGATAGAAGGGGCAATCGAATCAGGCATTCGGTCCGCTTTTGAAGTAAATAGCCGATCTTTCGTTGAACGATAAAAATTCATTTTTTATAATTCTGTTGAATATAGTGAAAATAGTGGATGTCTTTTTATTTGAGGGAGTGATCAGTTTGAACGAAAGTAATCAAGGACTACAATTTACCCCTGTGAAATCATGGAATGTTTTTCATGGACCAAATGACCCGTGTCCACCAATTGGTACAAAATATTACTCTACACCTCCACACTTATATTTAGGATTTCAGCCACCAGGACTAGAGCAATTTTCATACAAAGAGGCATTGGAAAAAGGTACTTTATGGAAAGTGTTTTATGACTTTTATGAAAATCCATATAAACCTAGGAGGGATTAAAAATGACTGAGCAACTTCCTCCAGAGTATTATCAGGATTTAGAGGAACTGCAAGCTGTTGATTTTGTACTTGTAGAACTAACCTTATATTTAGATACTCATCCAGGTGATCAAAATGCAATTAACCAATTTAATCAATACGTCCAATATAAAAAACAAATCGAAGCTAATTTCGAATCAAAATATGGACCATTATATCAATTTGGTGGCAGTTATTCAGATCAAAACTGGAACTGGCATAAAGGCCCATGGCCATGGCAGGTATAGAAGGAGGGAATATTTATGTGGGTTTATCAAAAAAAATTACAATATCCAGTTAAAGTAAGTACCTGTAACCCTATGCTTGCCAAGTTTTTAGTTGAACAATACGGTGGAGCAGATGGTGAGTTAGCAGCTGCCTTAAGGTACTTAAATCAGAGATATTCAATTCCAGATAAAGTTATTGGACTTTTAACAGATATCGGAACAGAGGAATTTGCACATTTAGAAATGATTGCTACGATGATCTATAAGCTAACAAAAGACGCAACTCCAGACCAAATGAAAGCTGCCGGATTAGATACCCATTATGCATCTCATGATAGTGCATTGTTCTACCATAATTCAGATGGTGTTCCGTTTACTACTGCTTATATTCAAGCAAAAGGTGATCCAATTGCGGATTTGTATGAAGATATTGCAGCTGAAGAAAAGGCTAGGGCTACGTATCAATGGATCATTGATCTTTCTGATGACCCGGATTTAAATGATAGTTTAAGATTTTTAAGAGAACGTGAAATTGTTCATTCACAGAGATTTAGAGAAGCTGTGGAAATTTTGAAAGATGATCGACAACAGCGGAAGATTTTTTAAATTGGTTAATATATAATACAAAACCTGTTCCTGATCCTTATCGGGAACAGGTTTTAATTTTTTATAAGAATTTTGGAAAGGTTGATAAAAAGGGAGGTCTCATAAGTCAGTTTACTACCACATAAGCGATCTTTTTATAGTAATATAGCTAAAGTGCAAGGTATTTCACTAGTGCTTATTATTTTATGTTGATAATATTGTTCTTTTTTAAAGATAATTAGCCGATTTTTATCAAGTTTTTATTCTACAGAGCATATTTGCTAGTTTTCCATTTGAAATGAACTTCTTTTTTAGTGTATTCAAGGTCATAATACCTCTACTAGTGTGGGTAATTGTAGAGTTTATTTGCGATTCATCTGAGCTTAATTGCAGTTCTGCCAAATTTATTTGCGATTATCAAAATTTAATTGCACTTTTGTCAATTTTAATTGTGATTTTCAGATTTTATTTGCAGTCCACTGTTTATTTGCAGCATATCTTCATTTATTTGCTATTCTAACAAACTTAATTGTAGCTGAGCCTCAGCTCGCTACATCATAAGCATTAAAAAAATGAGGGGTCTCTGGGACACCCTCATTTTATCTTATTTCTTCTTAAGAATCGCAACCAATAAAGCAATTAATGAAAGGACGGCTGCCCCAATTGACATTACCAAAGAAGTATTACTAGAATTTGATTTCTCAGTTTTTTCCTCAACCGTTTCATCTTTCGTTGTTTTAACAGTTTCACCTTTAACAGTTGTATCTTTTACAATATTCGTAATCGAGTGTGGTGCTTCTGATTTTTCGTCACCAGTCCATTCAACGATACTGCCATCTTTATAATATTGGTATGCGTCCCAAGCTCCATTTACTTCAGCGTCTGGATTTTTTGCCATAAATACGAATTGTTGAAATTGCCCCGCTAAAATACCTTCATTTTGTGCACTCCAAGTAACGGACGTAACAACACCGTTTGCATCTTTTGTTTCGCTAAACTTCCATCCTGGGATTGGTTGATATGAAACAAATTCAAATTTTGAAGGGATTTTAAGTGTAACTTTTGTTGTAGCTATTTCTTTTTCAGATGGTACTTTCATTGTGTATGTTTCCCAAGCACCAGGGGTTGAAATTTTAGGATTTACTACAACATGCGCACTCGCAATTCCAGTAAAGAACATTGTCATTGCGAACGCTGAAGCGATAATTTTAGCCGTTTTTGAAATGAATTTTTTCATTTTTTGTTAGTCTCCTTTGAATGTGATTAACTATTTACTTCCTACTATATATTTAAAATCTGCATCTACTGAATCGAGGGAATTCGTTAAAATATGGACTTTTACATTCCAATGACCTGCCATATCTGTAAAAAATCCTTGCGTTTCATAAACACCTGACGAAGTTTCTTTAACTTGAGTTGTGTTAGTTCCCATATTCATGTCCGTGTTTTTAAAGGTAAGCGTGACTTGTTGGATAGAAGACACAGGTTTATTGTTTTTGTCACGTATATTTATTTTAAATGTGTTTTTACCTACTATGTTCGGAGTGGCATGCAATGAAATTGAATATCCTTTATTTTGCTTTGTATCATTAAAAGGACCAGGGGATTCCATTGCTGTAGGTAGGTTTGTTAATAAGGACGTTAGGATTAGAACGATGATTCCTATACTTATTTCAAGCCATACTGACTTTCCTAGTTTATTTTTGCTACGTTTTCCTTTGATAAAATGAATAAACCCTAAAATTAGCATGATAACAAATAAGATAACTTTTCCACATAAAACTTTGCCATAGGTTGTATGTAATAAAGCATAAAAGTTAGGTACATACTTTAAGCTTGCATAAATTCCTGTTCCTATAAGTAAAGTTACAGATATAGTCGCCCAAATAGAATATCTTTGAATGGTTTTCCAATAATTCTCATTTCCCTCATGTTTCTTTTGAATTTTAGGAAGTAAATAACTGATTCCAATTAATCCTCCTAGCCAAATCGAAACCGCGAGTAAATGAATGCAATCAAGCAAAATTGGTAAAAAATCATTTTGCATTGATGCGTGACCGATGAAAGGTTTTGAGATTAGTAAGAAAAAGCTAACCAATAAAGCACTTAACCACCAATAAAATGAAGATTTTTGCTCACTTTTCCATGCCATATATAACGAATTAGCTAAAACAATAAGCAGAAGAAGTTGGATTACCCATACATTTCCGAATTTCGTACTCTTTACTGTTTCCAATAACAAATCTTTGTGGAAAATACTTTGCCATGAACCATTTGCATAGTTTTTTGTTTCAACCAAAAGGCTGAACAGAATACTAAATAAAATTCCAAAATAGAAGATTAACAATAAAGCTTTAGAATTTTTAAAGGCAATCATTCTATTTTTCTGATCGCTTTTGAAAACGAATAAACAAAAAAATAAGAGTCCAACAAATAAAAGTAAACTCATATATTCAATCCAGTAGGTTCCCATTACGTCTGTGTTTGGTAAGGATTGGCTTGCTTTATTGGAAATCGTTGATGAACCATCAACCTTTCCAACTCTGAATGGAATTACACCGTTTACTGAATGTCCGTCACTGGATATCACTTTCCATGCAATATGATAATTTCCATCTGGTAAATTAGGTTTTAAGTTCCCCTCTAAAATTGAATGATTTTCCTTATTTATTTTTCCATTTTGCAAATCAACTCGATTACCTAATTCATCTAAAACTTGTAAAGAATGAAATGCAGACTGTACTGATTCATCAAACTGTATTTGAATACGTTGAGGAGAATTCATAAAAACTTGGTTCTCTGAAGGCGTAGATTTGATGATATAAGCATGTGCTGATGCTAAGGATGGAAATAAAGTAGCAGCAATCAATAATAGTAAGAAAGAAAACCCTATAACTCGGATTTTCATTTTTTTATGTCACCTCATATCTATTAGAGTGAATTAGAAAATAAAACAACTTCTAAATTCTAAAGTAAAATTGTGATAGAAATGTGATAAATTTTAAAATTTTATTTGGATTAGATAGTAAGATTATTCAACGGTGTATTAGGCTTTATACAAAAAAATAATCCACAAGTAAAACCAATTACTTGTGGATTTTTCTTAATTAATTATTTATTTAACAACCAACTTACCAACAGAGTTAGAAGGCTCCAAAGAGATGCTATATTCTCCTTTTAATGGATTATTTAATAAGAGAATATTTTTTCCAGTTTTCAACGGAATGTTTATACCTAAGTCAGTAGAGGCTAATCTTGCATTGGCACCGGCATCTTGATCAACTTCAACAATAATTTTAGTCATTGTCGCAGGTTTAAAGATTGTATTTTTCGGACTAAAACCTGATGGCGTTACGTGAATTGTTGCGTATTGTAGGTCATTTTGATCATCTTGTTTTGCAGCTTGCTTTTGTGGTTGCCCAATTACACCAACTTTTACTTTATTCATATTAACAGTAAATATGATGACCAAAATAAGTAGGATTGAAGTTAATACTACAGTACTGTTTGATGATTTTGCATGATCTCTCTTAATCTTATTTTTTTGATTTAAATTTGAAACTAGCTTTCGATCAACGAAAAATAATAATAGATAAATGAAAACTATAAACAGAATATCCACAATAACGACGCTTATGCTTGAACTAAATGTCATATATCCGATGATAGTCCCTACAAATGCACCGAGCAAGGACGCTAACATTTCAGTAATGCCATTATTAAATAGTTTTTTCGATAAAAACAAAAATAATAAAACTAGTAATAGATTGAGAATGATCGATAGTAGTACATTATAATTTGTATTTAACATGATTAAGAAACTAATTGTAGCTGAAGATACACCGACTAATAAAGAGATAACTGATTTTAAAGTAGTAGGAAATTTCCCTTTATTTCGATAAAAATGATTAAAGCTATAATACGTAAGAAGGAGTACTAAGAAAAGACTTCCATACTTTAATACCATATAAACACCTCTAAATTAATTTTAAAGCTACAGCTTTGATCCAAAGTTCCAATCTGGATACACGTATTGAACACTTGGAGATTTAGCTGGCTCTGATTGTTGAACGTTTATTTTAATAACTGTTTGACCATTAAAGTTTGTTTTGCCGATTGTTCCAGTAATTGTTACCCAAGAATCATTCATAAATTGCTGTGAATCGGTTGATTCTGCAATAATACCAAATGGTGAAATATCGGCTATACAATGAGTCATACCCATTCTTGCAATAATAAATTGATTACCTGCTAACTTAGGGTCTCTATAGATAAAACCTTTAATTTTAATTTGTTTATTTTGGAAATTGTCGACAAATGTATTCATTGATTGTAGTTTTTCAATAAACCACTTGTCCTTCATCTCGATTGTACTCTGTTTGTACAGTAACATTCCAAGTTTAGCGTAATCTTGATCATACACATTTGTTTTGAACATTTTTTTTAAAGCAGGGTCTTCATGACCTTTCACTTCAACAGCCTGACCATTCGAAGAAGCCTGAACAGCTAGTCCTTTAAAATTCATTTCTTTGTTATTAGCAAGCGAACTAGAACTCGCATGGTTTGGCAAAATATATCCGAGTAATAGAGGGAATAAAAATAGGCTGTAAATAAAAACGTCTTTTACGACTGACTTTTTTAAAAAATGATGATGCTCATGACTAAAAACTTGGTCGTGACTGTGATCATGACCACAATCACAAATAATGACATGTCTTTTTAATGAGAGAACAGCTATATAGATTTGAACGATTGAGACACCCAAAAGAATAACGGTTGCAATTTTTACATAAATGACAAGCTCCGGTACGATAAATTGCAGGATCTCGTCTGTAAGTGTTAATTGAAAAATATAGACAGCAAGTCCTAAGAGTATAACAGCTTTTGTAAAATGATGAATCGAAGTCGAATTGATTTTATTTTTCAAAATAGATCACTGCCTTTTATAAATTAATAGACTGTAAAACAAGCGTTCCAATAAAAACAAAAATGAAAACTAGTGTACTAAGTAATAAAACAAATCGAGATCGGAAAACAGCTAGCATCATCAGGATCCCTTTAATATTGATCATTGGCCCAAAAACCATGAATCCAACTAAAGAGCTCTTTGTAAAAATTGTTTGAAGTGATTGAGCTACAAAGGCGTCTGATGTAGAACAAAGAGATAAAATAAAGCCTAATCCCATCATCAGGAAGTTTGCTGATGGACCACTTTTTCCCAATTCAATTAAACTGCTTTGAGAAATGATAATTTGAAGTAGAGCAACAATGATCGAACCGAAAACTAAGTATTTTCCCATATCAAAAAACTCATTTACTGCATGGCCTACGATTGCAATGAATTTATTATTTGAAGCAGTATTGTGTTTATGGTCATGATGGTGGTGATCTTGCTTCGTTTGATCGACCTGTTCCCGTAACTGATTTGACTTAACAAATTGAAAAACGATCAGTCCTACGATTAGTGCAACTACAAAAGCAAGTCCCATACGATAATATGCAACGGTTGGTTGATTACGAAAAGCTGTTAATGTTGATAGAAATACAATTGGATTTAAAATCGGTCCTACTAATATAAAAGTGACCGCAACATACAATGGCATTCCTTTTTTTATTAGTTTACGAATAGCAGGTACCATTCCACACTCACATATTGGAAAGATGATGCCTAACACGCTTGCTGCGATTATACCTAATAAAGGATTTTTTGGTATAAATCGTTGGACCATTTGATCTGTAACGAAAACCTGAAGGATCGCTGAAACGAATACACCAATTAAAATAAAAGGCAGAGCTTCAATAATAATGCTAATAAAGATCATCTTAAAGACTTGTAGTTTTGTAGTTGAAAAAACTGAACTTAATCCTGTTGTAGATGAAATATATAATAGGCATACAAATAGTAAGCAAATAATGATTAGAAAATGTCGATTTGAATTGACTGGCGATTGTTTCTCAGTAGCAATGCTTCGCAAAGGATTCACTCTTTCTGTTTAAGATATGACGCGTTCAAATAACCAAATTCCACCTAATATAAAAGCAATCGTAGATGTGGAAATAATTGCATTCCTCGAATACTTTGAGCGATGTAATTGAGTTAATAGTGGTAATAATAATAGTACAATCGAAAGCTGGACCACTTCAATGCCAAGGTTAAAGCTAACTAAATCAGCTGCTAATTCGCTTTTTGAAAGATGCATAGCTGTTAATAAATCTGCAAAACCCATTCCATGAATTAATCCAAAAATAAAAGTTAATACCCAACGATGACCAATGTTTTTACGGAATATATTTTCAATTGCTACGTAACAAATACTAAGTGCTATTGCAGGTTCGACAATATAAGAAGGAATTGAAATGATCCCTAAAACAGTGAGTGTTAAAGTTAAACTATGTGCGACTGTAAATGCAGTAATTACTTTAGCAAACTGCTTAAAGCTTTGTCTTGCAATTAGTAGTGATAGTAAAAATAGCAAATGATCATAACCGGTAAGTATATGGTTCATACCAAGCTTTAAAAATGTAACCCATCCTTTAGATGAAGTATTTGTAGAAGAATCCGAATTGGATTCTTTTTTTATTACGGCCTGTTGCTGTTGTTGTGCAGGTTGAATATTATTTGGATGATTGCTTAATCCCTCATAAGCACTGTCACTAAGAATCATAGACCAAGCACGGCTTTGATCTGAAAGAGCGGCAGTACTATTTTCTTTGCCGTAGTTCACTTTCAACAAATCAACATAGGTCGTACTAGTATTTTTATCATTTTCATACAAATGATCAGCAAGACTAATAGATTGTGAAGGTTGGATTGCAGGATAATCAACTTCAAGGATGAGCTGAGTAGCATCACCTTTACGATTAAGCTCCAATTTATTTACCTTTGTCCAGTTTTGTTTTTCGCCATTCATTTTCAGAATTAGATTGCTCTGGAGCGTAGATTCTATTTTATTCTTTATTGCCTCAAATTCATCTGGATCTAACATTCCGTTCTTATTAACATCCCCGCCTGTTAATTCCATGACAGAGACTTCATCTAATGCAAAGTTCATTGTAGTTTTTGATTTTAAGAGATTTAGTGTAGTGTAACTAGCGCTTAATGAATGAGCTTCTGCAGTTCGAAAAGATGTACTAAAAAAAATGAGAAAGCAGAAAACTAGGGGAAAAGCACGACTGAATCTATTTTTTGGTAAGTAAAAAATACTATTATTCATTTGTTTCCTCCGGGAAATAAAAGTAAGAAAGACATAGTTATCGTACAAAGTAAATGTTACAGAATTGTATTTAAATTGTAAAGAGTTCGTATATTTAGACTAGTATTGTAGAATTTTCTATGATATACATTATATAGTTAACTGGCGTTAACTAAAATTCAAGTGAGGAGAGGAGAGAATTCTGTAATTATTTCCCAGTAGTAAAATAGTCCTGTGTTTGCGAGAAAAGGTTTTGGTTATTTAGAAATAACTCGATGGTAAAATAGTCTTGTGTTTTTGAAAGAAGGTTTTGGTTAATTAGAAATAATAAATTAAAGTGGGGAAATTTTCATGCACAAAATAATGCATAAGTACAAAAGGTATTTTGGTCTTTTTGCAACGATACTATTGCTATTATCAACAATTAGTCCACAAATGGCTAAAGCAGCCACTACAACTACTTTAGCGAAATGGGATTTTAGCAATGGACAAGTAACTACACCATCAGCTGGAATACCTGAAAATATGAATAGTAATATAACGACCACTGGTTCCAAAGTTACTGGTTATAATGCCGGTCCATCTGGAAATACAGTTATTAACGCAAATACGTGGTCAAATAATAATTCATATTGGGAAGTTTCATTATCAACAAAAAACTACGAAAATATAACTCTTTCATCTAAACAATATAGTTCTTCAACGGGGCCAAAAGATTTCAAGCTTCAATATAGTTTGGATGAAACTACATGGGCTGATGTAACTAATGGTTCTGTTTCAATTGGAAATGCTACATGGGCAAGTGGGGGACAGCTAAATAATGTAGCGTTGCCAAGTGAGGTAAACGATAAGAACTTAGTTTATTTAAGATGGATCGTCAATTCAACATTAGCTGCAAAAAATGACGGTACTAATTTTAGTACGACAACAGGTACAAGTCGTATTGCTGATATCGTTATTAACGGTGACGCAACAGGATCAACACCGTTAGAAAAAACCGCTACACCTGACGCAACAAAAATCAATTATTCTACAAACTCAACAGTAACTGGAAATGCTGGAGCAGTTACAAGTAATGCCGTTGTAAAGGTTTATAGTGATAATAATAAACTTGCTGGTACTACTACAGCTGCAGCAGATGGTTCATTTACTGCTACAATTACAAACTCACAATCGGTTGTATATGTTACTGCACAAGAAACTGGAAAAGCTGAAAGTGATAAAGTTTCAGTAAATTTCTCGGGTTCTGTCGTTCAGAAAACAGCTGCTCCGATTACTACAAAAATTTCTTATAATTCGTATACATCTGTATCAGGTACTGCTGGAGCAGTGGCTAGCAATGCGGTTGTAAATGTTTATTTTGATGACAATACTGTAGTAGCAACTACAACAGCTGCAGCAGATGGTTCATTTAACGTAACATTTGCAAATCCTGGATCGAAGTCAGTCATTAATCTAGTTGCTCAGGAAGCTGAAAAAGCTCCTAGTGATCGAACTGCAGTAAACTACTCTGGTCCAACTGAAAACCCAAAAGGTATTTCACCAGGTGACGTAGTATTTAGTCAAATCTATGTAAATGGTGGTAATGGGGGAGCATTCTACAAAACAAAGTTTTTTGAACTTTATAATAATACAGATAAAAATATTAATTTAACAGGCTGGTCAATTGCTTATACTTCGGCATCAACAATGAGCTTTGGTGCAGGGCAACCACTATCCGGTGTAATTAAAGCACATAGTTACTTCTTAGTAGCAGGTAGTACAGGTACGACAGGACAAGCGCTTCCTGTGACTCCAGATGTAACAACTACGTTAAATCCAAGTGGTTCAACTGGGGGCGCTTTAGTACTTGCAAAGAAAACGACAGCTGTAACAGGTGTTGATGATCAAGATGCAATTGATTTATTAGCATTTACGAATGGTACAGCAGTTTATAAAAATCCTTTATATTGGGGAAGTCCAATTTCGGACTCTACAATTGGTGGAGGAACGATTCAACGTAAAACAAATATTGGGACAGACCCACGTTCGGCATACGGAATTGGAAACGGTTGGTTTACAAAAGACCCTTCAAAAGATTTCGTACTGAATAAACCATCAAGTGCCAACTATGCTGATGAAATGGCTGTTCATAACTCAAAATTTATGTCTTCTCCAGATGGATCTAAAATAACTTTTACAAAATCTAATGGTACAGCAACTGTAACAGGTCAAGCTGAATCAGTACCTGCTTCATCTACTGTAAAAGCTTATTTTGAGAATGAAGGCAAATTAACAAACGGGCAACAAGTAACAGCAGCTGCAGATGGCTCTTTTACATTAAGTTTTGAAGACTCTAGTGATCAGACATCTATCTTCTTAACGGAAACGGATTCTGCACAACCTACTCCAAAGGAAAGCGGTTACACGAGAGTAGATGTGGCTGGTAAGTCAACAACAGTTACTTCAATTGGTGATTTAAGAAAAAATGATGAAAAAGGATTTCCAATCAACAATGGTTACTCAACTACAATTGAGGGAGTAGCGACTACAGATAATCTCCCTAATGGCGATGTGAATACAAATTTCTTTATTCAAGATTCAGCAGGCGCAATCAATGTTATTAATCATTTGAATCCTTCTACTACGATTCAAGCAGGAAATAAATATAGCATTGAAGGACGAGTAGTATTTACGGCGGGGATGACACAATTTATTCCAACAGCTATTCATTTTGTTGGAAATGATCATTTACCGGCAACTACAAATATTACAATCGGTGGGTTAAATGAAGAAACTGAAGGCAAATTAGTATCATTCACTGGAAAAGTAACAAATATTCCATCAGATGGTCCAAATTATGATATTACAGTAAGCGATGAATCAGGCGATAATTTAGCGATCGTACGTATTAAAGGATCTCTAGGGAATATTGAACAAGGTCAGACTTACACTTTTACAGGTATTGTTAATCAGTATAAAAAAGCTGCACCTTTTACTAGTGGATATCTACTTATACCTAGAAACGCAAATGATGTAAAAGGTCAATTAGTGTTAACTCATACTCCGATTACAAAAGCTTATATAGGAATGGACGCTTCGTTTAATGCGACTGCAAAGAACGCAGATTCAGTTACGCTTTATTATAAAGGAGAAAACGAGACTTCTTATCATTCAGTAATCATGGACACTGCAGACCATATTAATTACAATGGAAAAATTTTAGAAGCAGATGTTCCAAAAGGAAATTTCTACTATTATATTGAGGCGGAAAATGCAGAAGGCAAACAAGCTGTAGGTAGTTCTTCAAAACCATTTGAAGTGAATGTAGTAGATGATCAGGATGGTCCTAAGTTTTTTAATGAGTTACCTGCAAATGGTGATAAAACTGATTCAAGACATCCTGAAATCGTTGTGAAAATGGATGATCCAAGTGGAATCAATCTTTCGTCAGCAACTATTTCAATCGATGGTCAAGATAAAACTTCAAATGCAACAATTACTGATACAGAAATTAAATTAAATCTTACAACTGCTAATGAATTAACTGAAGGTGAGCATACAATAACAGTGTCTGCAAAGGATAAATTAAATAATCCTTCTACCTTTACATGGAAATTCACAGTTACAGAAAGATTTACTGGTGGGAATCATTACCGTGGAACGACACATAACCATACGAATATTTCACATGATGCAGCAGGTACTCCTGAAGAAGCATTAAAAGCTGCTGAAAAGTATCATTATGATTTCTTTGCATTCTCGGATCACTCTCACGATATCGATGCAAATCTTGTTAATAAAGATACTGTTGATCATAAAGGTTTTAAAGAGAGAACAGGTGGCACTGATTGGCAGTTAACAAAGGATTTAGCAAAACAGTATACAAAAGATGGTAAATTTGTTGTATTCCCAGCTTTTGAAATGACATCAACTACATGGGGTCACTCAAATGTATTCGGAACTGAAAATTTCATTGATCGTGTTGTAGATGGTGGCGCTTATCAAAATTTACAAAAGTATTATGGATGGGTATTAACATATGACAATATCGTTGCTCAATTTAACCATCCAAAAATGTCTGCAAATGCCTTTGATAACTTCATCCCTTATAACAAAAATTTAGACAAGCTATTTACAATGCTTGAAGTAGGGAATGGATCAGGAAAATACTCTTATGCGAACGCAGAAGATAGCTACTATGGTGCGCTTGATATCGGCTGGCATGTTGCACCAACTTATGGTGAAGATAACCATGATGCAACATGGGGTCAAACCAAAAAACGTACTGTAATCGTAGCAAAAGATTTAAGTCAAGATGCTCTACTTGATGCAATGAAAAACAGACGTGTTTATATGTCAGAGGATCCAAACTTTTCATTAGATGTATCTGCAAGTGGCTTTTATATGGGATCAACAGTGGATACTGATACGTTAGATTTTAATATTTCAGGTAAAGACCCAGTTTTAGAACAGGCTAGTGATCCTGATTATAGTTATATTAAAACTGCTTCTAACGATGCAATCGCTAAAGTAGAATTAATTACAAATCATGGAACAGTAGTAGACAAATATGTTCCAACAAACGATTCAACTTCATTTAATTGGAAGCCAAGCTTTACTGTAGTTGGCGGACAACAATGGTTCGTTGTTAAAGTTACACAAAAGGATGGCGACCAAATTTACTCTTCACCAATTTGGTCACAACAAAAAGACTTAGCAGTAAAAGTTAGTGATGTTACGACAAAAGATGGCGCGATTATTGGTGGACTTGCAGCTAATTTAACAGCGGGAATAAGTAACCAAGGATCATTAGATGTTAAACAAGTAACTGCTCATTTCTATTATGATAGTATAGATGCTAATCATTTTATTGCAGATGCTTCAATCGATTCGCTTCCATCAAATTCATCAGCAAGTGCTAGTGTTACATGGACGGATCCAGTTCCAGGTACACATAAGATCATTGTTGTTTTATCAGCAGCTGATGGACATGATCTTGGTAATAACAAATACGAGCAATCATTTACAATTAAAGCTCCATTAAACAAAGTTGTTATGATTGATGGATCTCACAATAATGAGAACTCGAAACAAGACACAGGCACATATAAAGATAACTTTAAATTATTTACAACGTTAATGAAGCAACAAGGCTATACTGTAGCAGAAAATTCTTCACCGCTTACAGAGCAAGTATTAAAGAATGTTAGCGTATTAGTAATTACACATCCAGCTACAGCATATTCTGCTAGTGAAATTTCTGATATTAATAATTTCGTGAAAAATGGCGGTTCTTTATTGACGACAGAAAAGAGTAACTTTGGTGCTACAAATCAAAACATAAATAGCATTTTATCTGGTGTAGGATCAAGTATTCTAGTGAACAATGATGGAATTTTTGATGAAACACATGATGGTAACTTCTGGGGAACACCACTGACTGCTAATTATGCAGTTAGATTACACCCAACACCAAATCAAAAAACAACATTAACAGATTTTGTTCCAACGATTGAGTATTATAGTGGATCAAGTCTAGCTAAAAATGATGGTTCGGGCAATAAAGTGCCATTAACTGACAGTGATACTGTTACAGTTCTAGCTCAAGGGAATGAGTCTACATTCCAAGATATATCTACTATCAAATCAGATACTGTAAAATATAATGTTCAGACATCTAATGGGAAAAATGGTCCAGCATTAGATCAAGTTACTGGTGGATCTAGTATTCCGATTATTGCTTCTGAACAAGTTGGTAATGGTCGAGTATTCGTTTCAGGTATGAATATCTTTAATGATAAACAAATGGATCAAACTTATAATCCAAAAGGAAATGACCCGTTTGCAGTAAACGTTGTAAACTGGTTAGCGCATCTTGATACCAAAGTAAAGTCAATTGGTGATGCTCGTAAGCTTACAGAAGGTACGAACGCAGTTGTTGAAGGAACTGTTACAGCAATTTCATTCTTTGACGCTGCTTATATTCAAGATGATACTGGTGGAATTATGGCCTTTAATGATGTGCCAGCAGGAAGTATACAAGTTGGCGATAAGATACGCATTTATGGTCATATAAAAATATTTGAAAATAACTTCGAATTAGAGTTTGGTAGTTTTACAGAGAGCGTTGTAAAGCTAGGAAAAGGAACCCCAGTCGAAGCAAAGGTTGTCAGTACAAAAGATTCAAATAATGAAGAAAATCAAGGTCAATTAGTTAAAGTAACTGGTAAAGTCGTTTCTAAGTATGACGATAATTCCTATGTGATTGATGATGGTTCAGGACCAACATTGGTATTCACAGATGGATACGTTGTAAACCAAAGCGGACCTGTACCAAACTTGAATATTGGGGATACGTTAGAAGCAACTGGTCTAGCAGGTAAATTCTCAGAAGGAAATCGTATACGAGTAAGGGATACGAAAGAATTAGTTGGAACTCATACTGCTGCTCCAAAAGCTCCAGTAGTGAATGCTATTTCTGATCAAGATGAGAAAATTACCGGTACAACTGAAGCGGGAGCAAAAGTAATTGCAAAAGTAAATGGTAATGAAATTGCTAATGCAATAGCGGATAATACTGGAAACTTTGAAATAAAGATTACAAAACAAGTAGCTGGTACGAAAATTGTAGTAACAGCACTTGACTCAACAAACAATGAAAGCGACGGAGTAGAAGTAATCGTAAGTGATAAAACTGCGCCAAACGCACCTGTTGTAAATGAGGTACAAGATAATAGTACCTATGTAATAGGAAAAGCAGAGCCAGGATCAACAATCACAGTTTCAAAAGGGATTGTCATTCTAGGTCAAGCAGTAACAAATCAAGATGGTAGCTTCGCCGTTTTACTATCTTCAAAACAAAGCGCAGGAACAAAATTATCTGTTGTTTCAACAGACGAAGCAGGTAATAAAAGTTCATTGACTGACGTAATTGTAGTAGATAAAACAGCACCGAACGCGCCTGTTGTAAATGTGGTACAAGATAATAGTACTTATGTAACAGGAAAAGCAGAGCCTGGAACAACAATCACAGTTTCAAAAGGGATTGTCATTCTAGGTCAAGCAGTTACAAATCAAGATGGCGACTTTACTGTTTTATTATCTTCAAAACAAAGTGCAGGAACAAAACTATCTGTTGTTTCAACAGACAACGCAGGTAATAAGAGTTCATTGACTGACGTAATTGTAGTAGATAAAACAGCTCCTATCAAACCAGTTGTTAATGTAGTAAAAGATTCTGATACACATGTAACTGGAACAGCTGAAGCAGGTTCGACCATTATCGTTTCTGTAGGAAGTAAAACTCTTGGTTCAGTAAAGACAAATAGTACTGGAAGTTTTGACGTTGTAATTGCAAAACAATCGGCTGGAACAGTATTAACAATTGTTTCTACTGATTCGGCAGGAAATAGAAGTGCAACAGCTCAAGTAACAGTAATTGATAAAACACCTCCAATGAAACCAGTTGTCAATGCAGTAAAAGATTCAGATACGAGAGTTACTGGAACAGCTGAAGCAGGATCAACGATTAAGGTTTCAGTAGGAAAAACAATTGTTGGCCAAGGTGTTGTGGACAAACAAGGAAAATTCAGCATTCAATTAAGTTCAAAGCAAAAGGCAGGAACAGTATTAACGGTTGTATCGATTGATAAAGCAGGAAACACTAGTGCAACAGCTCAAGTAACCGTAATCGATAAAACACCTCCAATGAAACCAGTTGTCAATACAGTAAAAGATTCAGATACGAGAGTAACTGGAAAAGGTGAAGTTGGATCAACGATTAAGGTTTCAGTAGGAAAAACAATTGTTGGGCAAGGTGCTGTAGATAAACAAGGGAAATTTAGCATTCTATTAAAATCAAAGCAAAAAGCCGGAACAATATTATCAGTTGTATCAATTGATAAAGCAGGAAATAGTAGTGCAACTGTTCAAGTAAAAGTAATCGACAAAACAGCTCCAAAGGCTCCAACTGTTAATAAAGTATCGAATAATACGAAATATATTACAGGAAAAGCTGAACCAGGTGCTAAAGTTGTTGTTAAGAAGGGATCTACTAAAATAGGGGAAGCAACTGCTAGTAGTAGTGGTAAATTTACGATTAAACTTAAATCTTATTTAAAGACAGGTACGACTTTATCAATTACTGCTATAGATAAGAGTGGAAACGTAAGTCATGCAACTACGATTAAAGTAAAGAAGGGTTAAGTAAATCCCAAAAAAGACCTTTTTAAGTGGATTTTACAGCTGTACTTTAATAGGGTAAATGAATGGGGCTGTCTCATAAGTCGGGTTAACTGACATAAGGGGCAGCCCCCTTTTTAATTCGAAAAATAATATGGGCGCTTCGTTAGTGGGGGGTATCCTAGCTGAGATTTTCAATTGTAGTTGAGGTGATTGCTCTTTTTATAGGAAATTAACAGACTTTTATTCGAATTTAGTAAGAGTTGGAATATATTTGCAAGGTTTCCATTGAAAAGTAGCTACCATTTATCTAGTAATACCTTAACTGGTATGGGTAATATTTAATTTTAATTGCGATTTTCAGAATTTAATTGCAGTCCACAGTTTATAAGCACATATAGGCTCCTTATTTGTAGGGCCACTCAACCTCAATTGAACTTGTATTCTATTAAGGGATAGAAGATCTACGAGACTACTCAAGACAAGCTCACCATCATGACAAGAAATTGTAACATATTCCATAAAACACCAAGCTATTGATAGTATTTCCAAAGTTTATATGATAATATGAAACTATAAATCACGCAAGCGTGATTAATACATGATAAGGAGTGTTAATAGCATATGGCAATTTCTTTACAAAAAGGTCAAAAAGTCGACCTTACAAAAGGAAGAGCGGGACTTTCCTCTTTAATTGTAGGTTTAGGTTGGGATCCGGTGAAAAAAAGTGGTGGTTTCTTCGGATTTGGTAAACAAGAAAACATTGACTGTGACGCTTCTGTTTTAATGTTAGATGAAAATGACAAGTTAAGAAGTGCAAGTGATGTAATCTATTTTGGAAACAAAAAAAGTTTATGCGGTAGCGTAATTCATTCTGGAGATAATTTAACAGGTGATGGCAACGGTGACGATGAGCAAGTATTTGTTAATTTAAATAAGGTTCCATCTTATGTACATAAACTTGTATTTGTTGTAAATATCTATGCTTGTGTTCAACGTAAGCAAGATTTCGGTATGATTAAAAACGCATTTATTCGAGTAGTAGACAAGTCTGCAAACACAGAGTTAGTAAACTACAATATCACTGAAAATTATTCAGGATTAACTGCCTTATACCCTGGTGAGATTTATCGCCATAATGGGGAGTGGAAGTTCTCTGCAGTTGGTGAGGGAACAAAAGATATAGCATTAGATAAAATTGTTCAACGTTTTCAATAAATAAAAAACATAATTGAAAAGGAGTGCATTTAAAATGACAGTAAATTTATTAAAAGGACAAAAGGTAGATTTAACGAAAACAAATCCTGGTTTAACAAATATTGTTGTTGGATTAGGTTGGGACACTAATAAATACAGTGGCGGCAATGACTTTGACTTAGACTCATCAGTATTTTTATTAAATGGAGCTAGTAAATGTGCTACTGAAAAAGATTTCGTATTTTACAACAATACAGTAGGTGGAAATGGATCAGTTGAACACCACGGCGATAACAGAACTGGTGCTGGCGATGGTGACGATGAGCAAGTTACAGTTAATCTAACAAGCGTTCCTGCCTCAGTAGAAAGAATCGCATTTGCTATTACGATTCATGAAGCTGATGCACGTAACCAAAATTTTGGACAAGTCAGCAACTCTTATGTTCGTATTTTAAATGAAACGAATGGTGAAGAATTAATTCGTTATGACCTAGGTGAAGATTTCTCAATAGAAACTTCAGTAGTAGTTGGTGAATTATATCGTCATAACGGCGAATGGAAATTCAATGCGATTGGTAGCGGCTACCAAGGCGGTTTAATTTCACTAGTTAGAGATTACGGCTTAGACGCTTAATTTTACTTAACAAAAAAGTAGGTTAATAGTTAAAAGGGGAAAGTGTTTATATTTCCCCTTTATTATCGTTTAGTACATCTTTAGAAAATGCGATGTTAGAAAAAAAGTTTCTAAAGATGTACTAGATTGTAATTTAAGTTTAAAAAGTTTTTCTAATGTAATGTTGCATTATTTGGAAGTTCGGGGTGGGATTTTGAATAAACAAAGTAATACGATAAATTTAAATGATCCAAGTTTACTTAGTTCGCGTCAAGCGTGTCAAGAATGGGGGATCAATGACTCAACATTACGGAAACGAATAAATGATTTTCCAGAAGGTACGATACGTAAATTTGGTTCCTCTTGGGTAGTAACTCGTGAAGGTATGTTAGCAGTTTTCGGACAACCAAAAATGAAATAATAACATCGGAAAGGAGTATCTATATGTCTGCGATCAACCCAAAAGCAATAGATATTAATCAACATGAGTGGTTGAGTATCTTGAAACAACCTTTGAAATTAAGACAATCTTATCAAGTAGAAGGTGAAACCATACAGTTTAATCAAATTGCATGGCGAATTTTAGGAACAAACATTGATGAAGACGAGTATTTTGAAAACTTATATGAACTAGCACATGACGAATCTTTAAATGTCATTCTATTAAGCGATGATTTAAACAAGACAATTTCGAATGATATGTTGCAAGCAGTTCAAAGAATAGTCACAATAAATACTGCTGAAAATGGATTGTCAGTGAACAGACTAATTGCATTCCTTGAAGGTGAGCGATTAATTCCGAAGCACGAAAATCAGAACATACATATACATATTCGAGAGCAAATTAAATCTGTATTATCTACCTTTAAAGATTCACAAAAAAATGGATTCCTTGATAGCAATTTTAGAAGGATCATAGTTGATTTAGTGAAATGGTTGCATAACCATGTAAATGAATGGATTGAGGGTTTTCCTAATCGTTCTCCACTGATCTTATGGTATGGTGACACAACGTTAAGTGAAAGCTATTTCCTTTACTTACTAATCCTTTTAGGGTTTGATGTAGCTATATTTCACCCTGAAGGTAAAGATTTATTAGCGCATTTATTAGGCACTAATAGCGACGGAATTAAAATACTACCTTCAACGACATCTTTAGTACCTTTTCCACTAGAAAAGCCAGTTAGGAAGAGTACAGTTGCTCATAGAGCAACAAAGGAAATTGAGAAATTATTGCATACTGAGGATTCACTATTATTTAAACCATGGCAATTTAGAAATTATGCTCCAAGATCAATTACGTTAAAAACAACCTTTGATGAACTTTTCATTTTACATAAAGAAAGAGCAATGTTACGTCCTAATTTTCAAGTAAAAGACAATAGTGTTGAAATACCGGTTTTCTTTATGAAGATTTTAGGTGTGACGAAAAACCACCGTGAATATTGGGAAAAGGTTGGCCAACTAACTGAAAGCAGTTTAACCCTTAAAATAGATAAATTTCCATTTACCCAATTAGTTAAAGGCAACCAACAATATCATTATCAAAATGCTTTAGGGCGTGATGGGCTGCTTGACCCCCTTAAGATGTTGGCTAGTAACTGGTGGAGATATAAAGAACTTCCAAGCGGATTACAGTTTGGTCTAGCTTCTGCTATATCTAGATATGTTGACCGAGCAAATATTAAGTTATTACCAAATGAAACAAAGGCTCAGACACAACTATTTTTGTTTAGCCAATCTATGAATATACCAAATGAAATATTAAGATTACTACAACAGTTTGATTACACCCAACAAGTTCCAAAATTAATTATTTATAATACAGAAAGAGATGGTGAACTAAATAGAAACGACGCAGCACTACTGCTATTATTAAATGAGTTTGGAGTGGATCTAGTATTACTTAATCCTACGGGTCAGAATGATATCGAATTATTTGTAGATGACAAATTATTCGATTCCCATTGGCTAGATGAAGTTACTTTTGATACTGAATTTCAAGTGTTGCGAGCATCAGGACAGTCACTAATTAAAAATCTATTTAGAAAAATAGTTAAATAAAAGGGGAACTTAAAATGTCGATAAATACACTTACTAGTTTAGAAAAGCAAGATGAAATTTTACAAGCGAATGCAAATGATATGAAATTGCAATTAAGAAATGAACCTGAGGTACACCGTTTAGCTAGTTCAATAGATCATAAAAACCAAATAGCTTTATTGGAGTACGGGAAAGAACCAGCAACTGAAATTTCAACCTTCTCAGGTAAAATATTAAATACAATTAAGGCTTCAAGTATGGAAGAATCTAGCGTTCTATTAAAACAATTAGGGAAAATTATGGACCGCTTCGATGCGAAAGATTTTGCAGAAGAAAAAGGGTTTCTTTCAAAAATTTTTAATCGTGGTCAAAAGTTAATTGATAAATTATTTGATAAATATCAATCAATGGGTACTGAAATTGATAAAGTCTATGTAGAAATTACAAAGTATGAACACGAAATGAAAACATCTACAAATACATTAGAACAACTTTACGAGCAAAACGTAGCATATTATATAGACTTAGAAAAATATATTGTAGCTGCAGAAATGAAAGCAGAAGAGTTAAAAACACAGCTTCCTGCTTTAACTGAACGAGCTGGATCAGGTAATCAACTTGCTATGATGGAGTTGGATTCATTAAAAAATGCGATTGAGTTACTTGAACAACGTACTTACGATTTAGAAATGGCAAAACAAGTTGCTTATCAATCAGCTCCGCAAATTCGTTTATTACAACGTGGTAATACGAAACTGATTGGTAAAATTAACTCAGCCTTTGTAACAACAATTCCAATATTTAAAACTGCATTAATTAATGCAATAGCAGCTAAGAGACAAAATTTAGTAGCTCAATCAATGAATGAGTTAGATAAGAGAACAAACGAACTATTATTACGTAATGCCAATACAATTTCACAGCAAAGTGTAGATATTGCTAAATTATCAGGAGCTCCTAGCATTAAGATCGAGACGATGGAAGAAACTTGGAATATCATTATGAAAGGTATGCAAGAAACGAAAGCGATTGAAGAAGAAAATAAAATTCAACGTGAACAAGGTAAGTTGCGTTTAGAGCAGCTACAAGAAAACTACATTAAGCTTAAGCAAGGAAAGTAAAGATATTAAGGGTTTTTCGATAGTTTTTAAAAGTCAGTGGCCGTTCAGCTACTGACTTTTGTTTTTATTGTGTTTTAACTGAAAGGCTCTTAACTATTTACTTAATACTAATTAATTAATGCTTCTTATTTATAATGGGGAGGTCCATTTTAGCAAATTTTGATTCTTTTATGTTAAAAAAATGTTATTATAATATAATGAGATGAAATAAAAAGTTAATGCTAAAGTACATAGTGTTGTAAATAAATGGAAGATAAGAATAGTGGCACTTAATTAAATAATTAAAGCTGATAAGTGGATAATTCTGAAAGTTCTGTAACAATGATGGGAATATATTGACATTAAAAGTCGCTTTAGTATAATTAATGATTGAAAATGATTATCAACTTCAATGTTAATTAAGGAGAGAACGAAATGATTAGTAATATCAAAATGCCCAAATTGCTTGGGATTTTTATGTCTTTATTTTTATTGATTGGTCTAGTTGGCTGTTCGTCAGATTCAAGTAAAAAGTCTGATAAAAAGTCTTCAAATGAATCGGCTGTCACAGTTGATACTAAATTCGGTAAAGTGGAGATCAAAGGGCAGCCGAAACGTGTTGTTGCTCTAGGTTGGGGAGATGCAGAGACGGCACTAAGTCTTGGAGTTGAACCAATTGGTGCAAGTGACTGGCTTGCTTTTGGTGGTGACGGTGTAGGACCTTGGTTAAAAGGTGCATATAAAAAATCACCAACGATTCTTGGAACAATGGAACTTGATTATGAGAAAATTGCTTCTCTTAAACCAGATTTAATTCTTGATGTAAAATCTTCAGGTGATGAAGAACGATACAAACGCCTTTCAGAGATCGCTCCAACGGTAGGGGTTCCTAAGGGTGGAGATAATTATTTAACGACTACTACAGACCAGGTGCGAATGATTGCACAAGCCCTTGGTAAAGTAGATAAAGGTGAAGAACTACTTAAGGATGTAGATGTGGCATTTGATAAAGCAGCTAAGGCAAATCCTGAATTTGCAGGTAAAACGGTTGCTGTTGGTGCTTACGATTCTTCAGGTTTTGGTGCATACGTAAAAGGCGATTCTCGTGTTGATTTTGTAACGCGACTTGGATTCAAAAACAAGGAAGAGATT
The DNA here is from genome assembly GCF_002585125.1 of Bacillus sp. AFS029533. Classification (NCBI taxonomy): domain Bacteria; kingdom Bacillati; phylum Bacillota; class Bacilli; order Caryophanales; family Bacillaceae; genus Bacillus; species Bacillus sp. AFS029533. The sequence continues at coordinate 166,800 of NZ_NUQC01000006.1, forward strand.
GAAAAATTAGCTAAAGGTAATTTCTTTATTAAAGTTGCTGACGAAAAGTTAGACTTATTAAATGCTGATCTTACGATTGTTTTACCTATTTTTGTTGATCCAAAAGAGATAACAAATAATAAACTTTATCAGAAGATTCCTTCTGTAGCTGATGGAAGATCAATAATTCTTGATACAAATTCATCAAACGCATTTTCAACAGGAACGGTTCCTGCATTATTATGGGCAATCGATAATTTACCACAACAGTTTAAAAAAGCATTAGAAGGCGGGGAGTAAAACAGTGACAGCGATGAAGCAACCAAAAAACAAAACGACTCAAGTAGTTGAGGAAAATAAAAAGACAATTACTTCAATGCGGTTGCAACGATTTTTGGGCTTCATCGTAGCACTATTACTTTTGGTAGCTGTAGTGTTCTTAAGTTTAATGATTGGTGCTAAATCCATACCTTTTGGAGTAGTATGGGATGCGTTGTTTTCACCAAACAATAGCTATGACCACACAATCATTCATAATACGAGGATACCACGAACACTTATTGCACTAATCGTTGGACCTGCATTTGGACTTGCTGGAGCATTAATTCAGGTACTGACTAGAAATCCACTAGCGGACCCCGGTATTCTCGGTGTAAATGCTGGGGCAGCCTTTGCAGTTGCAATCGGAGTTGGTGTATTTTCTGTTACATCGATGTCTGCCTATATGTGGTTTGCACTAACTGGTGCATTAATTGCGACAATTGCTGTGTATGTTATAAGTGGAGGAGCTGGGAAAAAAGCTCCCACACCTGTACAAATTACACTTGCTGGAGTAGCACTTGGGGCCACCTTAAGTGGGATTACTACATCATTGACATTAATAAATAGTAAGGCATTTGCACGAATGTTGAACTGGAGTGTTGGGACATTAGCTAGGAGAAGTCTTGATGACCTTTGGCTTGTTCTACCCATTTTAATCGTTGGTGCATTATTAGCTTTTGTCATTACTCCTGCATTAAACGCGATTGCCTTCGGAGATGATCGTGCATCCTCTTTAGGAGTAAATGTTGGTGTGACTCGTGCAGTAGGTTTGATTGCAATTACACTATTAGCTGGCGGGGCAACTGCGATAGCGGGACCAATTGGTTTTATAGGTTTAATGGTGCCACATTGTGTGCGATGGTTCGTCGGTCCAGACCAATTCTGGATTTTTCTATACTCAATAGTAGCAGCACCTATCATACTCATCCTTTCAGATATTATTGGTAGAGTTGTATTGTTACCTTCAGAAGTTCCAGTAGGAATCATCACGGGACTAGTTGGTGCACCGATTCTACTGATTCTTGTTCGTAGACGAAAAGCGAGTGGATTATAAAATGAAAATGATTTGTGGCAAAGGTTTGAATGTAAGAAGGAGTGAATATTATGCGCCCCATTAATTATGGCAGGCACTATCTACAACTGAAATGGCCTGTAAAGGCGCGAATTGATGTGAGGAGCATGATTGTTACGACAATCCTTCTTATAGCCACGATTGCAATTGCAATGTTTGCATTAATGGTAGGCACACTGAAATTGAGTGTTCATGAAGTTTTTTCTGCTTTAATTGGCCAAGCGACAGGGATGACGAGAACAGTTGTGGTCGAATGGCGGTTACCACGGGTGGTGGCTGCGATTATTTTTGGTGCAGGTTTAGCAATAAGTGGCATGATCTTTCAATCAATTACTCGGAATCCATTAGGGTCTCCTGATATCATTGGTTTTACCTCAGGCTCTTATACTGGAGCACTTATTGTGCTTCTTGTTTCTAAGTCGACTTCTAACATTAGTGTAGCTGGTGGGGCTTTGATTGGTGGATTCGCAACGGCTCTCCTTATCTATTTGCTTGCTTTTCGAAAAGGAACGCAGAACTTTCGCCTTATTATCGTCGGAATAGCAGTTTCGGCGATCTTAGGAAGTATCAATTCGATGCTCCTTATTAAAAGTGATGCAGAGGTTGCGTTAACTGCAGCGGCTTGGGGAGTTGGATCATTAAATGGGATTGATTGGAAGCAAGTAGTTACTCCAGCCATTGCTGTCATTATTCTCATTATTTGTGCTGGGATCATGAACAGACCATTGCGTGAAATGGAGTTTGGCATGGATGCTGCGAAATCTCATGGTGTTCGAATTGAACGATCCCAACTATTACTGATTCTTATTGCAGTTGCATTGACGGCTGCTCCGACAGCGGTTATTGGGCCAGTTAGTTTTGTAGCGCTTGTTGCACCACAAATCGCTAAACGTATCACCAAATCAGAGGAGAGTATTTTACCAGCAGCAATGATGGGAGCGTTTCTTTTGCTTGGAGCGGATGTTCTCGCGCAAAGAGTAATTCCAGGAACAATTTTTCCGGTAGGTGTGGTAACTTTATCATTAGGTGGAATATATTTAGTGTGGCTATTATTTCGTCAAGCTCGATCAGCAACTTAAACGAAATAAAAATGAACAAGGTTTAGTAGGACCTTTCTCACAAGGGGTTTCAAGTATTACGATATTCTGATTGAAAGAAGTTGAAAATGAATTATGAAGTTAACAGCGGCAGAAATTCAAAGCCAAAAGACAATACAAACAGAGTCTAGACTTTGGACAGAAAACATTACAATCAAATACGATAATCGGGTAATATCCAGAAACCTTTCAGTACAAATTCCAGACGGATCATTTACAGTAATTGTTGGTCCTAATGGATGTGGGAAATCAACTTTACTTCGAACACTTTCAAATTTGTTAAAACCATCTGAAGGGCAAATTTTACTAGATGGAAAAGTTATAACATCTTATAAGTCAAAGGAAGTAGCTCGTAAACTAGGTCTATTACCTCAATCTTCAACAGCTCCAGACGGAATAACGGTGGCGAATTTGATCGCACATGGTCGATATCCATATCAGAGTCTTATAAGACAATGGACTGATGAAGATGAAGCAGCAGTAATATCTGCGATGGAGCTTACAAATACGAGCGATTTGTCACATCGATACGTAGACGAACTATCCGGAGGACAAAGACAAAGAGTTTGGGTCGCGATGGTACTTGCCCAACAAACACCAATGCTGCTACTTGATGAGCCAACGACTTACCTTGATATTGCTCATCAAATTGAGTTGTTAGAGTTATTTAAAGATCTAAATCAACAAGGAAATACATTAGTTGCTGTTTTACATGATTTGAATCATGCTGCGAGATATGCAGATAATATTATCGCTATGAAGGATGGCCAAGTGATTGCACAAGGAGATCCACGGGAGATTATCACTGCAAAACTAGTCGAAGAAGTCTTCGGTTTAAAGTGCATAATAATTGATGATCCAGTTGCCAATACACCACTAGTCGTTCCATTAGGTAAGGGATAATTAACTTGTGATTTTAGTTTAATATCACTAATAAAAAAATAAGNNCTTATTTTTTTATTAGTGATTTTTTGTTGAGTTAATTTTCCTATCTAACTTACTCATATTTAAAAATCAATTTACTATCATTAGTATCTGTTTTTATATCATGTTTTTTATTAAGAAATTTTAATTTGAACTAATTGTATTTGTTTGAAATAATCATAGTGGGATAAAAAAGTATTTAATACAATTGTTCTAGTAAATGACAAAGCGGAGAATTCATATGAATAAAGAAATGGAAGTAGTCGATCATCTTGAGGAACTGCGTAAAAGAATTATCATTACAGCAGTTACTTTTATTGTTCTATTTATAATTGGGCTCGTTTATGTAGAACCCATTTATAAATTCTTAACAAAGGATTTAACATATAAACTAGTCGTGCTAAGTCCTGGGGATATATTATGGGTCTATTTTTCGATATCTGCCGTTTTTGCGGCCGTTTTTACGATACCGGTTGCAACTTGGCAAACTTGGTTATTTGTTAAACCGGGTTTACATCCTTCTGAACAAAAAGGGATAGGATTTTATATCCCCGCGCTATTTTTTCTGTTTGTTTTTGGATTAGTTATTGGCTATTATTTTGTTTTTCCTAATATCCTTAGATTCCTAACGATAATGGGACAAGGTATGCTTGAACAAAACTACACTGTTGATAAGTATTTCTCTTTTCTTTTTAATCTAGTCGTTCCATTTGCTGCATTTTTTGATATGCCAGTCGTGATCATGTTCTTAACAAAAATCGGCATTGTGAAGCCTAGTTATTTACAGAAAGTGAGAAAATATGCATATTTTATCTTAGTAATCGTCGCGTGTTGTATTTCACCACCAGACTTTATTTCACATATTTCTGTCTCGATTCCGTTAATTTTATTATATGAACTAAGTATATTAACATCTAAATCGGTATATAGAAAAAAAGAGGTAAATGAGTAAAAGCTCATTTACCTCTTTTTGTTTCAGCATTTTTATAAGGTTTATTAAAAAGTCTATACTCTCATAATCTTTTTATTAGTAAATTTTTAAACTTTGAACAAGTTGACTAATCATAAATTCTTCATAGGTTATAAAAAGCTAGGCAAATAACTTTTGTCGGAAAAAGGATGAAGTAAGGAGCATATACTATGCATTATTCAATTTGGATCACTGTTTTATTTCTTGCCTTTTCATCTAGTATTGATAATTTTGGAGTAGGAATAACTTATGGAATTCGAGGTATAAAGGTTGGTTTATTAGCGAATTTAATTATTTCCATCATAGCGTTTATTTTCAGTGAAGCAGGTATTGTTTCAGGTCAATATATTTCAAAAGTGTTTCCAGGAACACTTTCGAATGTAATCGGTGCATTTTTTTTACTGGTAATTGGACTTAGAATTGTTCTACTTACTTTTCCAAGAAAAGATAAACAGACCATAATAAATAATGATGACGAATCAGTATCAAATATCGTTACAAATTATTTAAGTTCACCGGAGAAAGCCGATGTTGACCATTCAGGAGATATAAGTAGTTTTGAAGCAATCATATTAGGGACTGCTGTTTCAATGAATGCACTTACGAACGGATTAGGTGTTGGATTAATTGGACTTTCACCATTTGCAATATCGATAGCGGCCAGTATTTTTAGCTTTTTGGCAATTTGGTTAGGAGTCCTGTTAGGAAAAAAAGTCGCCAATGTGAAAATTGGTGGATGGTCGCTTGGGCAATTTAGTTCCATTATTAGTGGAGTAATATTAGTGTTGATTGCGATACACAATCTAATATAATAATAAAATTAGAAAAGAGCTGATGACAATATTTCAACATCAGCTCTTTTCTTTAATATATTATTAAGCGATTGTAGATTGGGCGACAACATCATCTTCATTTTGTACATCCTTCTTTGAAAAAGAAAGATATCCAACTAGGATAATGATGATAATTGATAATACTAGACTTACTGGCCCACCACCAAATCCAAGTCCACCGTGCTTTTGAGATACAGAACTCCAGTCAGAAAACGACGCACCAACAGGTCTAGTCATAATGTAAGCAAACCAGAATGAGAAAATTTCATTTAGCTTGAAGAATTTTCTACCAATAACGGGTATTGCCAATAAAGCTGCAAACAATAAACCTGATGTAAAATAACCTAAATGCATTGTTGAGGCAGTCATATCGCCAGCTGCAGTTCCTAATGCGAAAGTTCCCATAACGACCGACCAATATAAAATCTCACGGCGTCGTGTGTATATACTGTGGATAGAAAGAGTTTTCTCCATCTTATACCAAATCATAAAAATAATTGCCAACGAGACTGCAAAAAATACGGTTGATATCACGTACGGAACCCCAAGACCAACGTGTACAACGTCTGCGGCTACTGTACCAAATACACTAATCATTACGACAACTAACCAATAAATACTAGGTACATATTTACGGACTTTAAATTGTAAGTATAAAGATAGAATTAGGACGATTAAAGCTACTGCAACACCTATTACTGGTGTTAAAGTTTTTACAATATAATCGGAAAAAACTTCGCCCATACCAGTCGTTACCAATTTAGTAAGCCAGAAAAAGATTGTTACCTCTGGAACTTTTTTAAATATATTTTGTATTGGTGCACTTGTTGTCTTATTTGTTTGCTTTTGTTCAATTGATTCCATTACATAATCCTCCTTACTGGATTTAAATATAATGTAAACAAGTTTTATGAAAGTAAAATGAAAATCGGGTAGGAATTATGAATAATCCAGAATTTAGAAATTTTGGTTGTATATCCCTTCGTATTCTATTAGAATCAATTAAAAGAAAATGGGTGGTAAGATGATCAAGTATCCAGTTTTAAAAAGTGGTGCAACGATAGGGGTGACCGCACCATCATCAGGCTTAAAAGAACAGTTCCATGAATTGATGAAGCAGTCCATTAACCGCATGGAAAAAGGTGGATATAAAGTGGAATGTGGAGAAGTTGTTTGGACGCAGGACAAAGCAAAATCAGCGAACGCTAACAAACGTGCAAATGAATTAAATGTAATGATGAATGATGAGAAAATAGATTTCATTTTTCCTCCATGGGGTGGAGAGCTTGCAATCGAAATTCTTGATCAATTGGCATTCGAAAGCTTCAAAGAAAAATGGATTTTAGGATATTCTGATACGAGTATTATTTTATTAGCATTAACTTTAACAACAGGGGTAGCTACTGCACACGGAACGAATTTAATCGATTTAAGAGGAGAATATTCAGATGAAACAACGGCTATGTGGCAGAAGGTATTAGCAACTAAATCCGGTGACTCGATCACTCAAACTTCATCAGAATTATTCCAAGCAAAATGGCAACATGAAAATCCAACACCATATGTATTTCATTTGTCCGAAAAAACAAAGTGGAAAACTACATCGAATAAAGATGAGAATATCAAAGGAAGATTGCTAGGTGGATGTATTGATGTGATTAGACATCTTGTCGGAACTCCTTATGGAGATGTACGTTCATTTAGAAGTAAATACATTGAAGAGGAACCAATCATTTGGTATTTCGAGAATTGTGAAATGAATACAACTGATATTAGAAGATCCTTAGTACAAATGAAACTTGCAGGATGGTTTGAAAATTGCGCTGGGATATTATTTGGACGGAGCGCTGCAAATCAAGCTGTAGATAACTATACAATAGAAGATGTTTATAATGAGTTAAAGGAAGAATTAGAAATTCCAATAATTTACGATATTGATTGTGGGCATGTGCCGCCTCAAATTACATTAATTAATGGCGCATTTGCAGAAGTAGACGTAAGTGGTGGAAAGGGTAAGATTGTACAGACTTTTATATAATTCAAAATACACAAAGCGTTTTTTATCGAAGAACGCTTTTTTTTATTAAAATTTAAAAAAAGAAAACAAGCGCCATTATCGTAACAGCCACTGTGGCAATACCAATTACCACTTTTGTGTAAAGAACATATCCATCAGAAAGTTCGGTTTCTTAATACTTGCTACTTTGATTTACTGAAAAGTTTGAATATTGATGTTATAATGGCATTCCGTGCGAAGCATATTAAGGTTCTAGTAGAGGTGACAAAATGAAAAAGGTCAACGTGGTCTATACGCTTATCTATGATGAAGTAACTAATAGTGTTTTAATGGTTCAAAATGAAAATGAAGTATGGACATTACCTGGTGGTGCTGTTGAAGAAAATGAAACGTTAAAACAGGCAGCAGTACGAGAGGCGTTTGAGGAAACTGGATTAGAAGTGGAAGTAGGCAATATTGTAGCGATTAATGAAGCCTTTTTTCCTGAAAGAGGACATCATGCAATCTTGATTACATTTAGTGCAAAAATAATCGGTGGAGATCTAGTCATTTCACGTGAAGAGGAAATCTTACAAATTAAATGGATGGATCTCCAAACGGCAAATCAATTAATGCCCTATCATAAGGAGGGAATTGAAAAATTATTAGAGTCATCGGTTCCTTATACGTTTCAAGGTTAAATAAAGGTGCCTTAGTCACTTAAAATCGATCTCGTCCCCTAAACCTCTTCCATTAATCCTGCCTTTTTTGTCTTGTATAAGTGCTTAAAAGACTATAACATAGTAATATTATGGCATAATATAAGAAAGTCAAATTATTAAAAGAATCAGGAGCAGTAAAATGATTATCAATAATGAACAAGAATTAGAAGCTTTAAGAAAGATCGGTCGTATCGTAGCATTAGCGAGAGAAGAAATGAAGGCAAGAGCTGTCGTTGGAATGACAACAAAAGAATTAGATGAAATCGGAAGACAAGTTTTAGAGGAGCATGGTGCAACTTCAGCCCCACAAAAAGAGTATGATTTTCCTGGTACAACATGTATTAGTGTTAATGAAGAAGTTGCTCATGGAATTCCGGGAGACAGAGTACTTCAAGATGGCGATTTAGTTAATGTCGATGTGTCAGCAGCATTAGATGGATACTATGCAGACACTGGAATCTCTTTTGTAGTTGGGAAAGGTGACTTACTAAAAGAGAAACTTTGTAAAGTTGCAGAAGATGCATTTTGGGCTGCAATGAAAAAAACAAAAGCAGGTTCAAAGCAAAACCAAATTGGAAGAGCAGTATATAATGAAGCAATGAAAAATGGTTTAAATGTAATTGAAAACCTAACTGGCCACGGAATTGGAAAAAGCCTTCACGAAAGCCCGCAACATATATTAAGCTATTTCGATCCAATGGATAAAGCGTTATTAAAGGACGGTCTTGTATTAGCAGTAGAGCCATTTATCTCTGCAAATGCAGACCACATTATCGAGTCAGGAGATGGCTGGACATTTGTGACGCCAGATAAGAGCTTAGTTGCACAATGTGAACATACAATTGTTGTAACAAAAGGCGAGCCAATCATTTTAACCCAATTGTAATAGGATAGAAAAAGCGAAGAATTTAAGTTCTTCGCTTTTATTTTTTTCGGTTACACTTGCTTAGAATAATTTAACTCCCAAGTAAATCCATTTTTATCTTTTACAACAGCAAATCTAGAATTCCAAAATGTGTCTTGAAGCTCCATATGTATTTCTCCGTCTTTTGATAACTTTTCATAGATTGAATTAATTTCATCTTCAGAACTCATGTCTAGCGTTGTCCAAACATTGTCACCTTTTATTAATGGTCTAAAAGCATCTGCAAAATAAATTACACAGTTTTCATTGATATGTAATTCTGCGTGTATGTATTTTCCTTCGTGCCCTTTGAACATTTCCATACCATCGCCGGTTTGTGTGTTTTTTATTTCACCACCAAAGATTTGTTTGTAGTACTCTAGTTCTTCTTTACAGTTTTCAACGTAAATATGAGGTAAAATATTTTTCATTTTTTCTCCTCTTTCTTTTGAATAATTAAATATGAATTGCGAACAATAAGTCACAGTTTTAAGTATAGCCAAATAGAATAGGTATTGTGCTAAAAGTTAAAATATTTTATAATTTAAATAAATTTAAGTTCGAAAAGGAGGTGTAGAAAAGATGTTACGTTTTCAAATGGTTTGCGCACAAATGATTGAGTTTTTATATTATTGTCGTGCAAAATTTGCGTTTTTAGCTGTTAACGGGATACGTCTGTCCAATTTTAACAATTTAACAACTCAAATAAAACGAAAACGTACTCTTTCCTACGACTTCAATTGATAAAATAATTGTGTGATTACACACTTCTATTTAAATCATTATTTAAGCCATGGATGGGTTCATTAATCTATGGCTTTTTTCTATGGATTGGTACGGAAAATAGAAGGAGAATTAAACATGATTGCATGTAGTATAGAAAAAATTTCAAAAATGTTTGGTGGAAATTCACTTTTTACGGAATTATCATTTCAAATACATCAAGGTAGCCGTGTAGGTTTAGTTGGAGCAAATGGAAGTGGTAAAACTAGTATTTTTAAACTTTTAACGGGTATAGAATCACCTGATACTGGTTCAATTCATTTTAAAAAAGGATTAAAAACAGGATACTTAGCTCAGATTCCTGTTTTTCTAGATGAGATGACTAGTAGGGATGTACTATTAACTGTTTTTGAAGAATTACGAAAAATAGAAAATGAGATGAAGCAATTAGAAATGAAAATGTCTAATACAGTAGATGAACGTAATTTAGAACAATTGCTAGTCAGTTATGGATCATTACAAGAGAAGTTTAGCAATAACGGTGGTTATGAGATGGAAGCTTCACTTGCGAAAATTGCTAATGGATTAGGAATCACCGACTTACTTACTAAGCAATTTGCTTCTTTAAGTGGTGGAGAAAAAACAAAAATTGGATTAGGGATCGTCCTTTTACAACAACCTGATTTACTATTACTTGATGAACCAACGAATCACTTAGATTTATCTGCTATTGAGTGGTTAGGTTCATACTTAAAGGAGTATGAAGGAACGATTATTGTCATCTCGCATGATCGTTATTTTTTAGATGAGGTAGTCAATCATATTTTAGAATTAGAAGATGGAGAAATTAACGTCTACCATACGAACTATTCACAATATGTTATTCAAAAAGAAGATAAATTACTAAAAGAATTCCAGGCTTATGAAGAGCAGCAAAAGAAAATACAAAAAATGAAAGAAACGATTAAACGCTTAAGAGAATGGGCTAATCAAGCAAATCCACCGAATGCTGGTTTGCACAGAAGAGCTAGAAGTATGGAAAAAGCGTTAGAACGAATAGAGAGATTAAAACGCCCGGTATTACAAAAAAAGAAAATGGCATTTCAATTAGAGGAATCTGGTCGAAGTGGCAAGGATGTAATTGTTGCAGAAAATCTTTCAAAATCCTTTGTAGACAAAGTTTTATTTAATCAACTTAACTTTTCTTTATACTATGGCGAAAGGGCAGTTATTGTAGGAGATAACGGGACGGGTAAATCGACTTTGTTGAAGATGATTTTAGGTCAATCATCAATCGAGGAAGGAAAAATTAAACTTGGTAGTAACGTAAAAATCGGTTATTTATCACAACATTACGAACCAGTCCATTCGGATCACACCGTACTTCAGGAATTCAGAGAAGAAGTACATGTTACAGAAGGTGAAGCACGTAATATATTAGCTGGCTTTTTATTTTATGGCTATATGGTCTATCGAAAAGTAAGTCAACTTAGTGGTGGAGAGAGAATGAGATTAAGATTGGCTCAACTTATGTATCAAGACATTAATTTATTAATCGTAGATGAGCCTACTAACCATTTAGATATTGAATCTAGAGAAGTATTAGAAGACGCTCTAGAGAAATTCAACGGAACGATTCTTTCTGTCTCACATGACCGTTATTTCATTAATAAGCTATTTTCAAAAATTTATTGGCTAGACAATGGTGGGATTTTCGAATTTATTGATGATTACCAAATTGCAAAAGAAAAAATGACGATCTATCGAAATAATAGAGAAAAAGAAAAAGTGATTAAAACAAATTCGTATTCTAAACCAATAAAAATAAAAACAAAAATGCGAACGATCGAAGACATTGAAAATGAAATCTATTCTTTAGAAGAAGCAGTCAGTCAAATCAATAAACAAATGTTGCTTGAAAATGATTTAAACATTTTACAGAATTATCATCGAGAACTTGAAGAATTAGAATTGAAAAGTACCGCTTTATATAAAGAGCTTGAGGAATATATTGAATCTTAAATTATGGTAAGTATTTAGTATAGGTTAAACTTATAGGCAAAACCATCAATTTAAAAAATAAATTAGTTAAATGTCTTAGTACTGGCTCATGCCATTATTAGAATTAATAAGCTATAGGGATATGATTCTATTTAGGTGGTGAGTGCATGATATTTGATGAACTTTATAGCCGATATCCTGGACCGGGTTATGCTCAACCAGGCCAAGGCCAAGGACAGGGACATGGCCCAGGTCAAGGGCACGGTCAAATGCCAGGACACGGTCAAATGCCAGGACACGGCCAAATGCCGGGACACGGTCAAATGCCAGGACACGGTCAAGTGCCAGGACACGGTCAAGTGCCAGGACATGGACC
>NZ_NUQC01000070.1:0-48002 GCF_002585125.1 Bacillus sp. AFS029533
GCTTATCCCATAGGAGTCGAGCACCCTTCCGTTCCAATCAACTTCTTAATAAAAAAAAATAATCTTAAAATCAATAGATTAGTCTATTAAACGAATGAATTTCCCTTTATTAATCTAATTGTAAGTGATAGATAATCCACGACTTACAAATCATATAAATAATGATCCCCAAAAAGATATTTGTTTAATAATGACGTTAACTATGTTAAATTTTTGCAAGTTAGTTAAAAAATATATTATCAATCAATTGTCTTTCAGGTAAGAGACGATAGATAGATCATATTTAAAAATATTACAATTTCATCGAACATCATTTATTGTTCGTATTTTTTATATTGACCACAATACTTTTCAACACTCTGACTTCTCATAAAATGAGAAGTTTTTTTATTATGTTTGTTTCAAACCAATATCCAATTAATGCTGAATGTTTTCGGTCATCCTCTTACGAAAAGATGATTTAAGGGACAATAAAAAACAACTATTAAAAAATAGTTGAATTTTTATCCACCAATATAAGACATTTCAATTTTACGATTTTTATGACTTTCTTCTGTACGGATCTCGGAGTATCTTTCATCTCGTTTTTCCCATATTGATTGTATTGTTGCTAATATGTACTTATCCGAAACTCCAGAACGCAATAACTCACTTAAGTCATAGCCTTCTGAAGCGAATAGGCAGGTGTATAGCTTTCCATTTGTAGATAGTCGGGCTCTCGTACATGAACCGCAGAAGGTTTCTGTAACGGATGAGATAAATCCTACTTCAGTATTCGTTCCTTTATATCGATATCGTTTTGCTACCTCACCAATATAATCTTGCTCTATAGGCTCCAACTGATATTGTTCTTGGATCATATCAAATAATTGCTTCTTTGAGATAACGTCTTTAAAATTCCATCCATTTGTACACCCTACATCCATATACTCTATAAATCGTAATGTAATATTTTTTTCTTTTAAAAAACCGACCATAGGTAATACTTCCGTATCATTTAGACCTTTCTTTACTACCATATTTACTTTGACTTCTAGCCCTGCTTCCCTAGCTGCAAAAATTCCGTTTAAAACTGTGGAAACGCTCATATTCATATTATTTATCTTCATGAAAACTTTATCTTCCAGAGAATCTAAGCTTACATTTACGCGGCAAATTCCGGCTTCTTTTAGCGCTTTGGCGTTTTTTGCCAAAAATACACCATTTGTTGTTAAAGTCACATATTTAATTCCTTCAATTTTTGAAAGACGTTTAACCAGTATTGGTAGATCTTTTCTTAAAAGAGGTTCCCTCCTGTTAAACGAATCTTTTCCACACCTATTTTTGCAAACAATTTTGCTAATCGAACAATTTCCTCAAAGGATAGGATTTCATCTTTACTCATAAAGGGATAGTCAACTCCAAATATCTCTTTAGGCATACAATAGCTGCATCTAAAGTTACAACGGTCTGTTACAGAAATTCTTAAATCTCGTAATGGTCGATTGCGGGTATCGAAAATATTCGTCATTTTTTTCTCACCCCTTCTTTTGTACGGTTTTTAGTTTAGATTAGCACACAAAATTATTTCGCCGTATGATGTATGTCACAACCTTGTCCTTGATGGCCGAGTAACTTATCAATTTGCCACATAAAGTTTATCCCGCTTCAACGTCAATCTTTTCATATTCTATCTCCTTAGAGTTCTATGCTATTCAATAGCATGGTATTATAATAATAAATGTAATACCTAAAATACTTGTTTTCTGGATATATACATAAAAACATTAGTGTTCAATTATAACGGGGCGGAGATACTTTGATGGAAAAAAATAATAATAGAAAAAGTGACCTTTCAATCGTTTCTAAAGATTTGGCTTCCTTATTACAGTCAATCGGATCAACACGTTCAGTAAAAAAAGGCACCTTCTTATTTCAAGAAGGAGAAGATGCTAAAGAATTGTATCTAATTAAATCAGGAATTATCCAAATAAGTAAGGTGACTCTATATGGTGATGAATTAAATCTTCGCATTTGTCAAAAAGATGATTTAATTGGAGAATTGACTCTTTTTTCAGAAAATGCAAATTATATGCTTAGCGCTTATACTTTAGAAGCAGCAGAAGTACAGGTCATTCCTAAAGATCTATTGGAGAAAGAACTAATTAACCATGCTCCATTGACATTTGAATTTATGAAATGGATTTCTACTCACCTTAGAAAAAATCAATCTAAGATTCGAGACTTAGTGTTAAATGGTAAAAAAGGCGCACTTTACTCCACGCTTATTCGTATATCGAACTCATACGGGGAATTAATAGAAAACGGAATTCTTCTTAATATTCATCTTACCAATCAAGAATTAGCTAAGTTTTGTGCTGCTACAAGAGAAAGTGTCAATCGGATGTTAAGTGATTTAAAGAAAAAAAATGTTATTAGTTATTCTCCTGATGGAAAAATTATTATCAAAGACTTACAATTTCTTAAAAATGAAATAGGCTGTGATAACTGCCCAAAGGATGTATGTAACATAGATTAGTTCTCTATAAGACTATTAAAGTATTAAGCTGATTGAACTTGCCTTTACTTAATATTATTAAAAAATAAGTAACCTTAACCTAGGCACTAAATAGTTAAGGTTATTTTATTTTTTATTGCTTAAATTATTTTTAAAATAGATTGATCCACCATAGATCCCACTTGTATAATCAAAAAATCCCCTCCTTAAATTCCCAACAAGAAAAAAGCCCCTTAAAAAAGGGACTTTTTTACTCATCCTTTGCAACTCCTCCAACGGACCAATTTGCTTTTTCGAATTCGTTTATTAAAATTCTTACCTGCGCTGGCTGAACATCCAATGTACGACAAACAACTTCATTTATTTCTCTCATTAATTGTTTTTTTAAATCTGGACTTCTACCTTCAATCAGTTGAATTTGAATGATTGGCATAAAGTACTACCTCGTTACTTGTAGTGACATTGTCTCGATTCCTTCAAAACGTGCTTCTACAATATCGCCCTCTTCAACGTGGATCGCTTCTGTAATACCGCCCGTTAAGATAATCATCCCTGGTTCAATTTGGTCGCCGTTTTTACTTAGCATCTGCACTAACTTTACGACAGATTCTACAGGATGATCTAGTACATCAGAGCTTACACCACTTTGTACTTTTACACCATTTTTATATAATTCAACGTTAATTTCATCCCATGAAGTATATGTAGGTGAATATTGTTGTTTACCAATGATAAATTTTGATGAAGATGCATTATCTGCCACTACATCTGTCAGTGTAAATGAGAAATTCTTATATCGACTATCGATTACTTCTAATGCAGGTACAATATACTCAGTTGCTTCCCATACATCTTTTGCTGTTACATCATGTCCAAATAATGGTTTATTAATCATAAATGCGATTTCTGGCTCCACCCTCGGATGGATTGAACCTTCCATCTTTAATTCATTTTCTTCTAATTCCATCGATTTTGTTAAGCGTCCATAAATCGGCTCATCAACATTAACAGATTTTTGTTTAGCAATACTTGTTAGTCCCATTTTCCAACCAATTAATGGATCTCCATTTTTAATCGCATGATCAATGCTTAATTTTTGAATTTCGTAAGCATTATTAACGTTTAATTCTGGATGTTCAATCGTAATTTTATCCATTTCTAAACCATTTTTTTGGTGCATATATATTTTATTTGCAATTTCAGTTATCATAAGTACCGTCTCCTCTCAAAAAACAGACAATTTTTTATTTGCTAACATACAAGCAACTTCTTGAATCATATCCTCTTGCCCACCGACTACTTTTTGTTTTCCTAATTCAATTAAGATATCTCTTGCATCAACATTCCATTTTTTAGCTGCTCGATTGGCATGTAATAGAAAACTAGAATACACTCCTGCATAGCCTAAAATTAGACTCCCTTTTGTAATCTCTTGTGGTGTTTGAAGAATCGGTGCAACGATTTCCTCTGCTAAGTCCATCATCTTATAGAAATCAATTCCTGTCTTGATTCCTAATCGCTCTAATACCCCAATTAACACTTCAGTTTGTGTATTTCCTGCACCAGCACCTAAGCATCGTACACTGCCATCAATTCTAGTAGCTCCTTCTTCTATTGCTACTAGTGTATTTGCCATCGCTAGAGAAAGATTATTATGTGCATGGAATCCTACTTCAATATCAAGAGACCCTCGTAAAGCAGCAATACGTTCTTTTACTTCATGTGGAAGAAACGCCCCTGCTGAGTCAACCATATATACGACATCAGCACCATAACTTTCCATTAATTTGGCTTGTTCAACTAATTTTTCAGTTGGTGCCATATGGGACATCATTAAAAACCCGACTGTTTCTAATCCAAGCTCTTTAGACATCGTAATATGTTGTTTCGAAACATCAGCTTCAGTAACATGGGTAGCTATACGAGCCATTTTTGCTCCGATTTTTGCTGCCGTTTTTAATTCTTTTACTGTTCCAATACCAGGTAATAGTAAGACAGCAATCTTTGAATGATTACACGTATTTACTGCTGCTTCGATCAATTCAAATTCATTTGTTGTTGATAAACCATATTGTAGTGAAGAACCACCTAAACCATCTCCATGTGATACTTCAATATAAGGCATTTTTGCATCATCAAGAGCCTTCGCAATTCGAACGACTTGATCTACTGTATATGAATGTGCAATTGCATGACTTCCATCTCGAAGTGCTACTTCAGTTACAATAACTTCTTTTCCAAACATTGCACTCCCTCACTTTCTTTAGGCGATTTTTTAAACGGTTTTTACAACTTCATATTGTGCAATCTCTTCTGCTACTTTTACTGCTGATGCAGTCATAATATCTAAGTTTCCTGCATAGCTTGGTAAGTAGTCCCCTGATCCTTGAACTTCTAAATAAACAGTTACAGTTGAACCATCTATAATTGGATCCATTCTTAAACGGTACCCTGGAACATACGCTTGAACCTTTTTCACCATTTGCTTAACGGATTGAATCATGCTTTCATGGTTAAAATCTTCATTCGTAACTTTGCAATAAACTGTATCTCTCATCATAATTGGCGGTTCTGCAGGATTTAAAATAATGATCGCTTTTCCTTTTTTAGCCCCACCAATCTCTTCAAGTCCTCGAGCCGTTGTTACAGTAAACTCATCGATATTAGCACGTGTACCAGGACCGGCACTTCTTGAGCTAATTGTTGCAACGATTTCAGCGTATTCAACTTCTGCAATTTGACCTACTGCATGAACGATTGGGATCGTTGCTTGCCCACCACATGTTATTAAATTGACATTGCTTTCGACTATATGTGAACCTAAATTGACAGGTGGTACGACAAATGGCCCAATTGCCGCTGGCGTTAAATCGATCACACGCTTCTTTAATTCACCAAGTACTTTTGCATGATGAAAATGAGCTTTTGCAGAAGTCGCATCAAACAATAAATCAGCCAGTTCTTTTCGTTCAATGAAACCTTGAATACCATTATCGATTACTTCAATTCCTAATTCTTTTGCACGATTTAACCCATCAGATTCTGGATCAATTCCGATCATTGCTGTTAATTCTAGAAATGGATTATTCTGTAATTTCATCATTAAATCTGTTCCAATATTCCCCGAACCAATGATTCCAACTTTTAATTTATTCATAAATAGCACCTCATTTATTTAAATGAAATCGAGACGTCACCTAATAATGGAAACTTCGCAGTAAATAAGTCCCCAGCATTTACATTAATTGCAGCTGATAAAGCTCCTGATAAAATAATTTCTCCTGCATTTAGAGAGATTTCAAATTCGCTTAATTTATTGGCTAACCATGCTACACAATGAATTGGGTTTCCTAACACTGCTTCTCCCTTACCTGAATTCATCAATTCTTCGTTACGATATAATTCCATCGTAACATTCGGTAAGTCAATTTCCTTTACATCGAAACGCTCATTGCCAAGAACAAATAAGCATGATGAAGCGTTATCGGCTACTGTATCCTCTAATCGAATCTTCCAATTTTCAATTCTACTATCAACTACCTCAATTGCAGGGACAATATAATCTGTTGCATTTACTACATCCTCAAATGTAATATTTGGACCGATTAAGTCTTTTTTTAAGACAAATGCAATTTCAGCTTCTACTTTTGGTAAAATCATATTTGCAACTTGTACTTCACCGAAATTAGGAATATTCATATCTGTTAGTAAGTGACCGTAATCTGGCTCATCTACCCCTAATAACTCCTGCATGGCAATCGAAGTTAATCCAATTTTTTTCCCGATAATTTTCTGCCCTTTTTTCAATTTTTCTTCAACATTTGTTAATTGAATTTGATAGGCTTCCCTTTCAGTTAATCCAGGAAAAACTTCAGTTAAAGCTTTTATACTAACTCCACTCTCTTCTGCTTCTTGTAGCAGAATCGTAAGCTCGTCTACACTAGTAATCTTCACTTTCTCACGTCCCTTTTTAATTCTTATAATTTAATCGTGATATTCGATAATTCACTATAAAACTCAAAGCTATGAATTCCACCTTCACGACCTAAACCGCTTTGCTTCATTCCTCCAAATGGTGTACGTAAATCTCTTAAATACCAAGTGTTTACCCAAATAATTCCGGCCTCGATTTGATGAGCAACACGGTGGGCTCTGCGTAAATCATTTGTCCAAATTGTTGCACCTAAACCATAATGAGTATCATTTGCCCATTCAATCACTTCTTCTTCCGAATCAAAAGGCATAACTGTTACGACGGGACCAAATATTTCTTCTCTTACACATCTAGAATCACGACTTAGCCCAGTAATGATTGTCGGTGTGATAAAGCACCCTTTTTCAATTGATGCTGGTCTACTACCACCTGTTAAAATAGTTCCGCCTTCTTCTTTTGCAATCTCGATATAAGATAACACTTTTTCATAATGTTCTTTACTAATGACCGCACCGACTTTTGTGCCTTCTTCAAATGGATCGCCAATTTTTAATTCCTTTGTTTTTGCGACAAATTTATCAATAAATTCATCAAAGATTGATCTCTGGACGTAAATTCTAGATCCACATAAACAAACTTCTCCCTGATTCATGAAAGATGATTTTAAAGTTGTTTCAATCACTTCGTCTAAATCTGAATCAGCAAAGATGATGTTTGGATTTTTTCCACCAAGCTCAAACGATAATTTTTTTAACGTTGGAGCTGCCGCCTTCATAATTGCTGAACCTGTTTTTGTTTCACCAGTAAATGTGATGGCATCAACATCTCTGTGCTCTGTTAAAGCTGAACCTGCCGCATTTGCACCAAATCCGTGTACGACATTTACAACTCCGTCAGGTACGCCTGCATCTTTACAAATTTCAGCTAAGACTGTAGCTGTCATTGGTGTCCATTCAGCTGGCTTCATAACTGCTGTATTGCCAGCCGCTAAACAAGGTGCAAGCTTCCATGTCAATAATAATAAAGGTAGATTCCATGGGTTAATCATCCCAACTACACCAACTGGCCTACGATATGTATAATGTAAGGCAGTTTGATCTTGCATATGAGACTCAGAGCTTAACGTTGTAATATAGTCAGCGAAAAAATAAAAATTATGAGCCGATCTAGTAATATCAACTTCTAAAGCAAGATCATATGGCTTTCCAGTATCCATTGCCTCTAACGCCGCTAATTCTTCTTTTCGAGCTAATATTCCGTCGCCGATTTTTCTTAATACTGCCGCTCTTTGATTGCTAGTAAATTGTTTCCACTCACCTTTTAAAGCTCGTTTTGCTGCTTTTACTGCTAGATCAATTTCTAACTCGCCACCTTCAGAAACAGAACCTAGCACTTCTTCGGTCGCTGGATTAATATTTAAAAATGTTTTTTGATTAAAGGAAGGAATAGATTGTCCATCAATAAAATGCTTACAATCAATCGGTAATGTTTTATTTTTCTTCTCTGTAACTTGCATAATAGGCACCTACCATTCTAATAGAATAAAAGGTGACACGAGTGCCACCAAATTTTTCAATCCTCTATTTCTACTACCATTTCAATTTCGATCGCTGTATTATGTGGAAGCTGTGCCATCCCAACAGCAGACCTAGCATGTTTTCCTCTTTCACCAAACACTTCTACTAAAAGGTCAGAAGCTCCATTCATCACTTTCGGATGATCATAGAAATCTTCTGTGCTATTTACGAAACCTAATATTTTTACAATACGTTTTACTTTCGAAAGTTCACCTAATTCGTACTTTAATACACTAATTAAATTTAACATTGACTCTCTAGAAGCAGCATAACCTTCCTCGAGCGTTAACTCTCGTCCAACTTTCCCATGGTATTCATCTACACCTTGACCAGATGTAAATAGTAGATTACCAGTACGAACAGACTTTACATAATTACCTGAAGCCGGTCTTATTGGTTTAAGTGCATAACCTAAACTTATTAATCTATCTTCTGGAGTCAATACTTTGTTTTCCATGAAGTAAATCTGCCTCCTTAATATTTAAAAATTTCAGGGCATTTTTGCCTAATATCGCTTCTTTCATTTCTTTATTAATATCCATTTGATTAATCACTCTTCCGGGTGGCGTTTCCCTTAATAAGAAAGGATAATCCGAGCCCATCACAATTTTGTCATAACCAAATCGGTTAATTAAAAATTGAATATTAATAGGATCATAGTGAAGAGAATCAAAATAGAAATTATTTACATAATGACTTGGTGGATAGGCCGTTTTCCGCAAATGAGGCCATACCTTCCATCCTTGATCTAATCGAGGTAGAATAAATGGGAATGATCCCCCGCCATGTGCAAAACAAATCTTTAATTTCGGATATTTTTCAATCACTCCGCCAAATGTTAAGCTAGCTGCAGCTAAAGCTGTTTCGCTCGGCATTCCAACCGTGTACATAAAGTTATGATCTGGAGTTCGATCCTTCGCTAATGTTTCCCACGGATGAATAAACAATGGGACATTCCATTTTTCAGCCATTTCAAAAAATGGACTAAACTCATCACTGTCTAAATTTGTTCCATTTACATTTGTACCAATTTCTAGTCCACTTAATCCAAGCGTATGAATACAGCGATCCATTTCTTGAATAGCTATTTCAGCGTTCTGCATTGGTACTGTCCCTAATCCAATAAACTTTGAAGGATTTTTTTTCACTGTATTTGCAATGAAATCATTTTGAATCTGAGCCATTTCCAATGCAACTGAAGCTGGTGCCCAATACGAAAAGGTAACTGGAATTGGCGATAGCACTTGCATTGTTACATCCTCATTATTCATATCCTCAATTCTCTTTTCAGGACTCCAAACTTGATCAGTTACTTCCCTAAATACTTTTCCAGCAACCATAATATTGGCACCGCATGAACATGTCGGTTGTAAAATAGGCCATCTTTCATGACCGTATTTTTCAAAAAAATTCGGTAAATCAAAAGGAATTATGTGTGTATGAAAATCTATACGCATACCCATTCATCCGCTTCCTCTTTCATGACATGACCACAGTTTTTACATGTTCTTAATTCAAGGCTAGCATTGAAATGTTCAATTGCTTCTTTTACTTGCGTACCAATATCCGTTAATTGAACTGTCGTTTTATGCATTTCTTCATTACACTCATCACAGAACCAAACAAAGCTTTCTAATTCACCTTCTGCTCTTTTTCGTTCAAGCACAATTCCATATGAATCTTTTACTCTATGAGGTGAATGTGGAACAAAAGAAGGAAGCATAAAAATTTCACCTTCTCCTACTGTTACAACTTCACGCTTACCATCCGGTGTAATACACTCAACATAGCAATTGCCTTTAATTTGATAGAAAAATTCATCTGCAGGATCGATATGGAAGTCTCTACGTTTATTTGGACCTCCAATAATCATTGCAGCATACTCTGAATCTTCCCAAATAACTTTATTATTAACTGGTGGTTTTAATAGCTCTTTATTATCCTCAATCAATTTGAAAATATTAAAAACTCGACTTTTAAGATTCATCTCTAATCCTCCAATTAATCATTTTTATTTGAATTTAAGTAAGCGCTATCATTATGCATTAATATAACCAAGCTGATTTGAGACTGTTTTAGCAGTTTTCACAACATCCTGAATCATTCGACCAATGTCTTGGCTCATCATATACGAAACTGGTCCAACCATATTTAATGCTGCAAAAGTTTGACCGGTATATGTTTGAATTGGAGCTGCAATTCCGAATAATCCTAAATCATTTTCATTGTTGCTAATGCTATAGCCATTCTCTTTAATCGCAGTCATTTCTTTTTTTAATGCATCAATAGTCGTAATTGTATTTGTTGTATAAGCTTCAAAGCCTCTTTCAATCGTTGTTTTTAAGTATGCTGGATTATATGATAGTAGAATTTTACCGGTACTCGTACAATAGGCAGGCCGTTTAGCACCTATAAATGTTGGGACAGGGATCGAATGTTTAGAGGAAACTTTTAAGACAAATCTTACGTCCCCTTTATCAAACATTCCGATATGAACGGTACTATCATAATTTTTTAATAGATTTTCTAATAATGGAATGGCTTCACTATATATGTCTTGCTGATACATAACGTGATTACTCCATTCAAGCAGCTTCCAACCGAGTCGATACTTTTTCTTACTATCCTGAATTAAAATCCCTTCAGCACAAAGAGTACGAACTAAATGATGGACCGAGCTTGCATTCATATTTAACTTTTCAGCTATTTCTAAATTTCCCAGGACTGGTTCTTCTTCTGTAAAGCAATCTAATATTCTAGAAATCTTTTGAACTGAAGAGATCATTAGATCCCCTCCTCTTTGATGCTAAAAAATTTCATAAAATCCCTGCTTTCTAAAATTAATCAGTTAACTTTAGAATTCGCTAGATTAGTCGATACTCCTTTTAAGTTTTTTGCTCCGTTTAACGCATCGTCCACCATACTAAACGTTTTCTTACGTTTCATTTGGTTATAGTAAATTGCTCTTTTTCGAATTGGATCACCAGTATAGTATCTTTCATATTGAAGTGCTCTTTGTCCAAAAGCTTCTCCACATAAATCCCATGCAAGTTTGAATAATTGAATTCGGTCTAAAGAGGATACACCTTCACGTCCAACATAGTATTTATCCATTGCATCTCTTAGCTCAGGATGTTCAAAGTCTGCTTCTGTTGGTGACATTAATAAGCCACCTGCACCAATTGTTTGAATCACTTCAATTGCTCTTGGGTACATAGTTGGAAGCAAGCCACGAATCGTCTCTAGTGGTTCCCATGCCGGTCTTACTTCGCCTGAAGGTAATGTCTCATACTCTATTTCAGAAACTCGAAGTAACGCACGAATTGTTTCAACTGATTGTAGTAATTCACCTAAGTCATTTTGGACATTTAAATAAACATCTACTCCAATTGAATCAGCTAACCTACATGCTACCTCTACTGCAAAAGCTAATTTTACGTAGCCTCTTACGCCAGACTGGTGAGCAGGCTGTTGTGCAATACCTGTTTTTGGGTATAGATTATTTGCAGCTTCAACATTATTATGAATAAATACACGATTCCAAGGAATTAACACATCCTCAAATACAAGAACAGCATCCATTTCTTCGAATCTAGATGCTAATGGATGATCAAAAAATGATCTTTTACCATCTTGCATCTGCTCTCTACATAAAATTTTTAATCCCGGCGTGTCAATCGGAAGTGCAAATGCTAAAGCATATCGCTCATCGCCTTCGTGGAAACCAGGGAATGAATAAATAATGACTTCATCTGTAATTGGCGCTAATGTTGCAAGCATTTTAGCTCCTCTAACGACTAATCCATCAACCGTTTCTTCAACAGCACCTAAATGAGTAAATAAATCTTTTTGTTCATAAGATGGCTTGCTTCGATCATTTTGTGGATTAATAATTGCGTGCGTTAAGAAGATGTCGTTATCACGAACAAATTTGAAATAATTTTGGACATTTTTTGACCACTCTGGGTTATATTTATCTAAAAACCATGAATTACTTGCCATTGAAGTTAAAACAATGTTCAAGAAATCAGGTGTTCTTCCCATTAAACCAAATGTTGACTTTGCATATGCTTCGAACAAATCTCCACGCTTTTTAATATCTTCAGATGATTTAGGCACTAGAAATGCATTAGAAATTCGCTCACCAGTTTCTTCACAAATATGTGTGATTTTGTCTTGATAAGCTGGATCGAACTGCATATCATATAATTTTGCAATCTCAAGAATCGGTTGTTTGAAAACTGGGTGGTTTACGATATCTTCTACCTTTTCTCCACCTAGCCATACCTCTGGCTTTCTAGATTTTAATCCATCAATATATTGCGCCCCTGTACGAATACCCATTTAATAATTCCTCCACTCCGATATGTAATTTTTTTAACATTTGTTTTTTAAATCGAATTCGGAAATTTTTTAAAGCGCTTTCAAAAAGTTCAATTTCACTATCTTAAATTATTTACACCACCTACTACCTTTTATTTAACTTAATTTCACTATAAAAAATTATAAAATTTTGAACAATCAAAAAATTTCATAATGTGAAATCTCTTATAAAAAAATGATTAATTTAATGTAAAAAAAAATAAGACGCCATTTGCGTCTTATTTAAAGTCCTTCCAAGAGATATTACTCTCGTTTAATAACTCTTCGAATGATTTATTTTTCTCACGTAATCTCTTTTCTTCACGAATACGTGCTTCTTCTTCCTCTTTTTGCTTTGTTTCATTTTCTTGCAATTGTTTTTTTGTATTTTTTAATTTTTGAAGAATTTCTTCATTCATTAATGATCCTAATGATATTTTTTCCTTCTGTTCATACGCCGGTTTTACAGGCTGCTGTGGTTTTCTTTTTTTCATTTTATTTCACCTTCCATTTCCATTATTTTATCATTAATTTATAGTAGAAAGAGAAGTATTTCATCTTTTGTTATATTATAAATCTACTATTTTTCTTTTTTCAAATGCTAAAACTCATATTCTTTGTTCTTCATAAAAATAATAGGATGCCGCAGCATCCTATTGTTCATTTTTATATTAAAAATCTGCATTTCCTGGTGTACGTGGGAATGGTATTACATCACGGATATTTTTCATTCCTGTTAAATACATAACAAGTCGTTCAAATCCAATTCCATAACCAGAATGTTTTGTAGCGCCGTATTTTCTAAGCTCTAGATACCACCAGTAATCTTCTTCATTCATACCAAGTTCTTTGATTCGCTCTACAAGAACGTCTTCTCTTTCTTCACGTTGACTTCCTCCGATTAATTCACCAATACCAGGAACTAATAAGTCTGTCGCTGCTACTGTCTTGCCATCCTCATTCGCTCTCATATAAAATGCTTTGATTTCTTTCGGATAGTCAGTCACGTATACAGGACGTTTGTAAATTTCCTCACTTAGGTAACGTTCATGTTCAGTTTGTAAATCTGTTCCCCATTCAACTGGGTAGTCAAACTTTTTACCAGATTTCTGTAATAATTCAACAGCTTCAGTATAAGTAACTCTACCAAAGTCAGATTCTAATGCATTCTTTAATCTTTCAATAAGAGTTTTATCAATAAAGCTATTAAAGAAGTCCATTTCTTCAGGTGCATGTTCAAATACATAATTAATGACAAACTTAACCATGTCTTCACCAAGATCCATGATATCTGGTAGTTCTGCAAAAGCAACTTCCGGCTCAATCATCCAGAATTCTGCGGCATGTCGTGCAGTATTTGAATTTTCTGCTCTAAAAGTCGGACCAAATGTATACACATTACGGAAAGCAAGGGCATAAGCTTCTCCATTTAATTGGCCACTTACCGTTAAGTTAGTTTCTTTGCCGAAGAAATCCCCTTTATCATCCACTTTTCCGCCTTCAGTTTTTGGAAGTTGGTTCAAATCCATTGTTGTCACACGGAACATCTCTCCTGCGCCTTCTGTGTCACTTCCTGTAATGATTGGTGTATGTACATATACATATCCTTTTTCTTGGAAGAATTTATGAATAGCATATGATGCAAGTGATCTTACTCTGAAAACCGCTGAGTATGCATTCGTTCTTGGACGTAAATGAGCGATTGTTCTTAAATATTCAAGAGAATGTCTCTTTTTTTGTAATGGATAATCTGTATCTGATAATCCTTCAATCACAATTTTTGTCGCTTTAATTTCAAAAGGTTGTTTCATTTCCGGAGTTGGAATAAATTCACCTTCTACTAAAACAGTTGAGCTTATAGGTAGCTTTGTAATTTCTTTGAAGTTATCTAAATTGTCCTCAAAAACGATTTGTACACTCTTAAAGAATGTACCGTCATTTAACTCCATAAAACCAATCGTTTTAGAATCACGAAGAGTACGAATCCATCCTGAAATTTGAACAGTGTTGTCTTTAAATTTTTCTTGATTTCTGTATAAATCTTTCACTACAGTCTTTATCATAATTTGCCTCCTTATATTAATTTCCAATAAAAAAAGCCTTCTATCCCTATAAAAGGGACGAAAGACTAACTTCCGCGGTACCACCCAAATTGTCATAATATGACCAACTTTAAAGCTAACATCGCTTATCCCAGTTAATAACGTGCTGGTAACGTCTAAGCCTACTTAAGTGTTCCCTTTCGGTTAGAACTCAAAGGTGTTCTTCATTCATGCTTCATCACTAGGCTTCCACCCTCCCTAGCTCGCTATCGAATATAGCAAAAACTACTTTCCTTTTCATCGATTTAAAATATGTAGTTTTTAAAGGAATTTTTCTTGTATAATTTATCATAAATCATAATCGCTTGTCTAGTTGTCCCCTAAAATATATTCATTTGAATCTCTACTTTTAAACATCTTAAATTAGTTGAATCTATTTGATATACAGCATTTCACACTTTCGCTTTTTACTTCTACATGAACACATCATGTGGAACCAAGCTCCTTCTTTTTCTCTTTGTTACTTCCTCATAGACACCTTATGGGTAATCAAACTCCATTACTCATGAATCTTGTTAGATCATTGGAAGGGTATTTATGAACATTAAGCGACAATGTTCAATTTTCAAAATTGTCATTCTTGATTTAATTGTCAAATTCCCTTTATTAAATTTTCTTCTTCCTATGATACACTTTACTAAAAAGGAGGGTTTTATTTATGGCTAGAGCAGAAGAATTGTTAAAGGATAAATTTGTTTGTTCGAAATGTAAACATACTCACGCTAAAACTAAAGAAGTATCAATGTCTGGTTCAGGTATAAGTAAGTTACTAGATATTGATTATAATCATTTTTTATTTGTATCTTGTTTAAATTGCGGTTTTGTTGAGGTTTATAATCCTTCAATTTTAGATGGTAAAACCCGCGGTGAGTTAACGACAATTCTTGATATTCTTTTTGGTTAGAGGATGATGGTTCTATTATGATGATCTGGCTTGTTGTAGCTGTTCTTTTTCTCGTTTATTTTATTGGAGTTGGCTATTATTTTACGCAGCAAGTTTTGTTTATGAAAACAAATTCACTTGAGTTTATTTATCAGCGCGAGTTGGAAAATTTCCGATTTGATGAAGGATTGTATCGTTCTGTTCAAAAACAATCCTTTTCTATTGAATCTCGTTATGGGTATGAATTAAGGGGATACTTGTTTGAGGCCTTTGATACAAATAATTGGGTCATTATTACACATGGTGTAACGGTCAATAAGAATAACTCAATTAAATATGCTGAGCTATTTTTAAAGCTTGGCTTTAATGTACTCACTTATGATCATAGGCGACATGGGGAGTCAGGTGGGCATACAACTAGCTATGGATATTATGAGAAATTTGACTTACAATCTGTGGTTCACTATTTAAAGGATTTAAAAGGTGAGATTGTTCTTGGCATTCATGGGGAGTCAATGGGAGCTTGCACAATGTTACAATATGCTGGTTTTGTTGAGGATTCTGCAGCTTTCTATATTTCAGACTGCGCGTTCTCTACATTTGAGGAACAGCTTACATATCGTTTGAAAATGGATTATAAACTTCCTAAATGGGCAATCCTTCCAGTTTCTAGCATTTGGTTAAAGCTTCGGAATGGATTTTTCATTAAGGATATTTCCCCTTTACTGGCAACTCATAATATTAAAAATCCCGTTTTATTTGTTCATAGTAAACCAGACCCTTATATTCCATTTACACATACACTTAAATTATTTGAAGCGAAAAATCAAAACAAGAGAGAATTATTCATTGCTGAAAATGGTGCACACGCTATGAGTTTAAATGAAAACAAAGATGATTACTATTCAATTGTTTCTTCCTTTTTAAATACTATTGGCGTTAAACATCATTCAATATAAAAACTGGACAGAGTTATTTCTCTGTCCAGTTTTTATTCTTAAAGAGCTGCCTCTAAAATTTTTAATGCATCTTCTTGATCTAATTTTTTGAAGTTACCAAATGGTCCATATTTAACCGTTTTAGCAGCCATTTCAGGTAGTTGCTCTTTTGTAATACCGTACTCGCTTAAACGACTTGGCGCACCGATCGAGTTCCAGAAAGTGCGTAAAGCTTTAATACCAGCCAATGCCAATTCTTCTTTTGACATTGATTCTTGCTTAATATCAAATACTCTTTCTGCAAATTGACAGAAACGATCAACATTTTCGCTCATTACATATTCCATCCAATGAGGGAAAATAATTGCTAATCCTCCGCCGTGTGGAATATCTGTTACTGCAGAAACGGCATGCTCAATATTATGTGTAGCCCAATCACCTTGAACACCCATACTTAAGATTCCATTTAATGCCATTGTTCCACTATATAATAGCGTTTCACGCGCTTCATAATCATCCAATTTCTCTACTGCGATCGGAGCAGTTTCTATAACTGTTTTTAAAATACCTTCACAGAAACGATCTTGAATTTTTGTATTCGTTCCATGGTGGAAATATGACTCAATAACATGTGACATGATATCCACTGATCCATAAACTGTTTGATCACGAGGTACTGTAAACGTATTTTGAGGATCTAGAATTGAAAATGTTGGGTAACTAAATTTACTTCCCCAACCTAATTTTTCATTTGTTTCCCAATTTGTAATAACTGACCCAGCGTTCATTTCTGAACCAGTTGCTGCAAGCGTTAATACTGTTCCAAATTTTAATGCATCTGTTGGGAATGCTTTACGTGTAATAACATCCCAAATCTCACCATCAAATTTCGCTCCAACTGCAATAGCTTTTGTACAGTCGATTACAGAACCACCACCAACAGCTAAAACAAAGTCGATATTTTCGTCTTTACAAATTTGTATACCTTTATGAACTGTTGATAATTTCGGATTCGGTTCAACTCCGCTTAGTTCATAAACTGTTTTATTAGCTTCTTTAAGTATGCCTACTATTTGATCGTATAGGCCATTTCTCTTAATACTTCCACCACCGTATACAAGTAAAACATTCTTTCCAAAGCTAGCAGCCTTTTCTTTTAACTTTTGTACACTATCTTTACCAAATATTAATTCTGTTGGATTTGCAAATGTAAAAAAATTCATATGTATCCCTCCTATTGTTCAAACTTAATTTTAACTTAAACAATCAAAAGGATGCATCTTAAATGACTTTTGTTTCGAATATTTTTTCATTTAATGGGTACACTAAATAATCGTATGAATGTTTCATAATAAATCTAACTTTCTCATATTTAAATCCCACTTTTTCATATAGTCGGCGAGCAGAAGGTTTGTCTTGATCTACATTTAATGAAACTCGTAAAATTCCTTTGTTTTTGGCAAAAGAAAGCAATCCTTCTAATAATTCAGTTCCAATTCCTTTGCCTTGATAATCTGGATGCACTGACAATGTATCAATATAAAAATCTTCTTCATCTGCTTCCTTATCAACTTTAACATTTTGGATATTTAAATTACGACTTATTATTTCAAGCATCTCACGATCAAGTACTGATAGTTCCATGGAATGGTAGGCTATAATCACTCCTACAACTTTCCCTTCAATTTCCTTTACTAAACAATTATGGTAACTTAGTCTATTTTGTTCAGATTGAACATAATATTCTAAAATTGGTGTTGCTTGTTCGTATGATGATGTCCCTGTTAACATAAATACAATATCTTCAATTGCTTGTACAATTAGAGGGACAATTTGTTTGGCATCTTCTTTTTTCGCTATTCGAATCATGAATTGTCACTCCTTAACTTAAATTTTTCTTAGTTTATCTTTAATTCTTCTTAGGTAAAAAAAAACAACCTTTTCATTTTATACTAAATCCAAGTTAATTTCATGTAAAAAATTAATACTTTATTAAATTACACCATTTATTTTAATATAAATGTAATATATAATAATTTTAAGATGTGTAGGAGGAAATTAAATATGTCTGATGTTCAAATTAAGGTTTTAGATAATGGTCCTTTACGTGTCACTGGTACTGTTGAGTTAGTTGATGCTGAAGGGAATACATATCCGCAAAAAGCAGCTTTCTCATTATGTCGATGCGGCATGTCAAGTAAATTACCATATTGTGACGGTACTCATAAAGGAAAATTCGAATCTGTTGTTCGAGCTCCTAAAGAATCAGAATAATTTTATTTTTCTGGCGCCGATTATTAGCAATTCTAAATAATCGGCTTTCTTATGCCCTCATACCTTTATTACCTTTGAATCATTCATAAAACTGATCTAATCACATTTACATTTAGGGAATGAACTATTAAGGGGGAAACAATATGAAAAAGGTATTGGCTTCAGTCGTTTTATCTGCAGCATTAGTAGTACCAGGTGTAACTGCATATGCAGCACCAAATGCAAATGAATTAAAATCTTATTTAGTTAGTATCGATCTAACTCAAAAGCAATTGGAGGATTATTTAAATTCTTACTACGGTGAGTCAATCTCTGATTTCGATTCAGTTGATGAGTTAAAAGATACTTTAGGTGAAAGACTTACTCAAAAAACTTTAGACGATCTTCTAGATGAGTACGGTTACACTGAAGATGAAATTATCGATCTAGCAGTCTACTATGATGATATGGACAAAAATGCATCATTACTAGATACGTATTATTTTACTTCTGATATCGAAAACTTAATTTATTTAGATGAGGATGAGTCAGGTAGCAGTAGCGAAGATGAATTCCCTTCTATGGGAGATATTTCTTCTGCTCTTTCAGAGTTTGGAATTACTGAGGCAGAAATTAATAATCTATCTTCATATATAGAAAAAGTTGTGAATGACGACCCTGCTGTTGAAGCAAAATTAGAAGCATTAGGAGAACGTGCATCTGCTTTAGAAGAAAATTATCCTGAATTTTTCTCAATGGATACTGAGGCTACTCCAGAAGAATTACCAGCTGAATTAAAAGTAGAATTAATGAATATCGTAAAAGAACTTCAATCTACTTTAAAAATCGATATTAAAGTTAAAATTGAACAAAATGGCGTTAAAACTCCTTTAACTTTTGCTAAATTACTTACTATGGATGATTCTATGGATTCTATGGAAAATATAAAAGTATATTTAGAGATTTATGACAACGCTGGTAATCTATTATTAGACGCTTTATTTTCACCTGAGGAACTTATTGGTGATGACCAAATTGTAGATATCGTTAAAGATACTCAAAAAGCAATTAAAAACCCAAAACCAACTGTTACAGTAAGAACGGAAAATGGCGGTAAACTTCCAACTACTGCAACTCATACAACTGAATGGACAATGGTTGGTATGTTAATGATGTTAACTGCTGTTGTTTTACGTAAAAAGGTAATTGTTAAACGATAAGCTATGAATCGTAAACGAAAAGTACTACTTATTTTTTCAGCACTCCTTTTTATTGTCGGATTATTTTTTGCTACAACAAATGCTTATTCTTTGATTAAAACTTATGTGCTGTATAAACAGTCTAAGGATGATTTCAAAAAAGAAATCAAAACAGAAACAGCAACTAAATTGAAGCAAATTAAAAAAGACGAACCGCTTTACAAGACTTATCCTAAATTTGGCGATGAGATGGGTTCATTAACAATTCCTCGAATTTCTGCAACTCTACCAATCTTCCACGGGACAGATGAGGATGAGCTTGCAAAAGGAATAGGTCATTATGCTAAATCTGTGATGCCAGGTGAAAGAGATAATAGTGTTCTTGCTGGACATCGAGATACTGTATTCCGTGAGCTTGGCAAAGTAAAAGTTGGCGATCCGCTAATTGTTAAAACTTCGGCTGGTACATTTACTTATAAAGTTCATAAGATTCGTATCGTTGATAAAGATGATCGCACTGTTATTATCCCAAAACCAAGACCAACTTTAACGGTAAGCACTTGTTATCCGTTTAATTTTATTGGACATGCACCACAGCGTTATATACTTGTAGCTGGTTTAGTTAAATCAGAAGTAAATAAATAAACAAAAAATGCTTACTATTTAATAGTGAGCATTTTTTATTAGTAGTTTCATATTTTCATTAATTTTCTAGTGCCGCCCAAAACTTTTCGTTATTTAAATTGCGAACGCTCCATTGGTAGTGCCCATCACTGCAAGTTTCCGAAAAGAAATTTGCCGAATAGATACTATAAAAAAGCACGTACAAATGAATTGTTCTTCTAACTTCTTCGCCTAATCGATTAACTACTTTATTTAAATATTTTTCTAGCTTTTTTTCACCCAATTCATCATATAAATCAAATAAAATCCAGCTTAATGCAACATCAAATAACGGGTCCCCATATAACGTCATTAAGCCGAAATCAATTACACCATTAATTTGTCCATCTGAATTTACTAATAGATTTGATGGATAATAATCACCATGTACTAATGAATATTCCCCTTCGTATCCAACTGAAAATGCATCCATTAATCGTTTTAATTTCACTTCGTAATCTGATACATCTCTTTTCAAATATCGATCAACTTCTGTATTTTTTCTCAGTAACGATTGTTTTAAAAAATCGTTCCAGTCCTTTGAAGAAATTTCATCATAATCACTTAATAATTTAATGCCTTTAAATTGCTCTTCCAATTCAATCTTTTGAATACTTACTATTGTAGATAGATAGTTTTCAAAGAACGAATCTAATACTTGCTCATCATAATTTGATAAATCCTTTTGTATATTTCTGCCTTCAATTCGTTTTTCAATTGTTAAAACGGCATCTCTCTCTTTTATAATTTCGTGAATTTTTGGTAATTCAAAATTCACATCACTAGCATTCATTGATTCATAAAATTGCTTTAATATTTCTAGCTTTGAATATGCTGTTGGTTTATATAATTTTAAGACTCTTTTTTGATCATAAGAGTATACTTCTGCTTCTTGTCCCTTTCCTAAAAAATTCGCTTCGCTTATATTGTACTTTTTCAAAATGTAACCTCTAACATTTTGTGTTATCATCTTTTGTTCCCCATTTTCCCTTATTAATCTTTTTGCAATTCTATTCTCAACTATTCCTACTTCTTCCAAATTAGCCTACTATTTCCTATACGGCAATAAAATTATTTAATGATCTTTCTGATTATTAACGGATCTTACTCTTCCTTTGATACCCATGAGCCTTGTGCTTTTCGAATATAGAGGATTTGCCCAATATGATAAGCATTATGAGTACATAGATTAGATAATGCTCCCCACCAGATTGCATCTACTGGAAAATTTGGAATTTGTTCATAAAGCTTTGATTCATCTACTTCTTTTATAACTTGCTGCCAATTCGCTAGATTCTCATCTAACCGCTCAACAAGCTCTTGCCAATCTTCCCTCTTTAAATTTTCCATCTCTTGAAAAGTTGAAGCATTACTTTCGACCACTTCAGTTGGGATCTCTCCTTTAAATCTTCTTAACCATCTTTCATTATAGAAATATAAGTGGTATACGATTTCACCGATCGTATGAGTAGAATCATTTTGTCTCCAACTAATATTCTCTAAACTTAAATTCTCCAATGCTACACTTAAAGGTTGAATCCAGCTTTCAACATTACGACAGACTTCTAATTGATCTAATATAAACTCTTTTTTACTCATAGATCATTCTCCCTTTTAATTTTATACTTTAAGATATGTACTTTCGTGGTTATTACTAGATTCACCTTTATTACTTTATGATTTTAACCTATTAAAAAATGCACTACTTTTTAAAAAGCAGTGCATTCTTGCAACGGAATAGGGAATCTTCACGAGGAGTAATGATTAAATCTTATACTAATGAACTCTAAATAGATTAATTGTTGCACCTGCGCCTTGTAACAACTTAACATCTCCAACAAAGTCAAACAGTTGAAGTGAAATTGTATCTCCAGCGTCTAATGGTAAGATCATTTGACTACCGTAAATGGATCTATTCACTTCATTTACGATTGCTGATGCATTTATAGGTCTCCCATTTACTAATAATCTTGTAGATACGTCTAATAGCGCATTTAAATTCACAGTGTAAGTAATAAAGTAATTACCTGGTACCTGAACTGTTAATCGCTCATTTGCTTGATCAATTGTAACTCCTTCACCTAAAAACTGAAATGATGGAAAAGTTACAATTGTACCTTCTTTTATAACGGAAACTGTTCCACCACTATTCGTAACAAATGCAAAACTTTCGCCAGGAGGTATTGGTGGAAAATGATGTCTTGGCGGTCTTGGGTATCTCATAGTATCACCTTTTCTTATTATTTAGACATAAATCCTCTTAGGAGTAACATATTAAAGGCTTGTCTATAATTGTTGATATAGTTTATTAATATGAAAGTTTTTTCTTTTCGTTACAGCATGTCCACTAGTTTTTTTATTTTTTTTTCAATTTTTATAGATTAAAAAAAACCTAGTCATCATCAGACTAAGTTCTTTTTAATCATATGTATTGCAAAAGTCTATGATCTCTCTAGTACATTTACAATCCGATTTAGTAGTTCATTTTGCTTCTTTAATTCTTCGTTTCGGATTTTAAATAATTTATAGAAGTAGTAGACTACTACTATAAGACATACAGGAATTGCTATGTTAAAAAGCATCATAATGATTGGAATTATACTTAAGGTTGCATCCATTTTAACTTTCCACATCCTTTATAGTTTATATTTAGATTATGTTAGACTATATAATCTTTATGTCTATAAAATAGTAGAAAGGAAAAATTCGGATAAGAAACAAGCTTTATCAATAAAGTACACAAGTGTTTGCATTTCTTCCCATGATCCTTTACGATAAGGCTCTGGAAATTCCTTATTGTACTACCGCATGCGTAAGTTGAACAAGGAATTAGTAATATTGCCCCAGAATGCTAAAAATCAAAATAAATAAGTAAAAAACACTCAAAAATATTACTAATCCAACGACAATGTTATCTCTTTTTTTAATAGGATTAATATGATTTTTTAAGTCTGTGATTGGTTTATCTTCTGTTTTCATAGTTTCAAAAAATAAAAGTACCAGATTATTTTTTCTTTAATTTAAAGGTTTCCTCTTGATTATTCCATTTTATCGTTACTTCAATAGGTGAGGATTTACTTGTAACAGAACAACCAGAGCAGGCATTAGGAATCGTAATAGTATTTTCGTTATTTAATTCTTCTGTGCGAACAGTTTGACCATTATTGATATTAATCTCTAGATTCTTTTTTACTTTATTACCTTTCTTTAGTTTAAAAATAAATTGTCCATCTTCTCTCGTATCATTGGTTATATCAGCAGAGTATTCTCCTTTCCAATGTTCGCTTTCCCCTTTAAAAAGAAGCGATTTATTGGAACATCCGAATAATGTTAAAACTAAAAGTGATAAAAGTAGTTTCTTCATAAAACCTCTCCTTTTCATTTCCATAATATGTAAATTCTGTGCAAAAATGATAATCCCTTTTACTAATAAAGTGATAAGGATTATTCTAATAACAAAAAATCTAGCATACAAAAACCCTTCTTTTTTAAGAAGGGTTTTTGTATTTCTTATTGAATATATGCATGCGTTATTTGTACAAGGTTAATGATAACGAAACCAAACAAACCAGCCCTTTTCTTTACTTTTGGCTAAAAATATTTGCCCCTGGGCTAAGTTAGCTCCAGGTGCTTTCGGAAAATCTAAACGGACAAGCCAAGATTTTTCAGCAATTTCTTTCCCACAAAAATACTTTGCCATTCCAAAATAATCCTCTTCTTCTTTAACACCAACTGTTTTAGGGAATGGCTTTGCCGTAACAACATTCCACTTCTTATAAATGTCTGGAAGATCCTCTAAACCTGTACCATAAGTTTTTGGTATTAAGGTATTTAAGGCTTCAATTACCTCTTTTTTATTCTTTATTAATGTTTTATCTAAGTCACTTAACACAGGACACTTTTTAGGTTGCGCGTATCCTACAATCGATCCGAAAGATAACATCATAATGAACATAAAAATCATCACTTTCATCTTCATTTTCTACTCACCTCTAGTGTTATCTTCCCTTAATACATCGATTGTTATTATTTAATAACAAAAAAAGAACCACTTCAAATGGTTCTTGCTATTGAACTAATGCATTACGTTAGTTCAATAGTTTAATCATATTTTTGTTATAAATCGGTGGTTATTTTCAAATGGTTTTTCCTATTATTAATTAACTGAATAAGTTTAATTGGTAAATTACCTAATAACCCTCCAAAAGTATTTAAAATTAAATCATCAATGTCAAAACTTCCAAAGTCAAATATTAACTGAATTAATTCGTAAGTTAAACTTAAACTAAAAGTTGCAATTACGATAACTTTAAAATTTTTGAACCCTTTCAATAATATTGGAAGGATGAAACCAAAAGGTACAAAACCAATAATGTTTCCAACTAAGTTTGTAATCCTAATATTTAAATTTATGTCAGCTAAAAAAATATAATAAATAATAGTTTTTAAAGGAATAAAATTATGTCCATGCCAACGATCATCATTATAGTTAAAATTAAAATGACTGATTATTTCTGATGGAGATACATATTTAAATAGTATTTGATTTGTAAGGACGACAAGATAAAGACAAAATGCTAAGGTTAAGACAATTTTCATAAATAATTTCATTGATTTCTACTACTTCCTATAATTATTAACTACTCACCCAATATAACATAATTTACCAATTTTGTTATATTCTTTATTCTACTAATCTGCCATTTACTTCAATAAAAAAAGCCGCATATTAGCAGCTTGTGATCTTCAACTATTGCATACGTTTGTTGCATAAGAAATTGAAGTACTAGTTAGCTCTAATTTCAAATGTTTGTTTTAAATAGTCACAACTATACCAATGCAAAGATGCACATAAAAAACACCTTACATTCGAGCTCAGAATATTATTTTTGGTCATCTAACTTTCCACCAATTAGTATTTTATATAGTTTAGCTGAACTGTTCTTGTCTAATTGAACAAATTTACTTTCGGCGCTTATTGCAAGTTCTATTTTATCTTTATCAGGAATATTCCAAAGCTCATATAGCACTGCTTTTCCATTTATTTCTGGATTTTTAAATTGAAATATAAATCTGTAATCTGCTGGTGCTACCATATCTACTTTTGCATGTTCCCAATTAATATTATCTAATATCGCTCTTACCTTTTGAACTTTCTCATTTATAGTAATTACTTTGAAGTCTTCATAATTATTTACATCAGCAATACGCTTTTGAACTATTATATTTTGTTCTTCGTTTCCTTTTAAGTTTGAACAACCCGTAATAAAAGTAGAAATAATTACAAGAAGTATAATTAAATATTTCAAATTAAACCCCCTTATATTTTTGGATGTCAATATATAGAATTCCATTATTTTCCTTTTATTGTAACATACCTTAAGCAACTAAACTGCCATTTAGTTAGATAACAAAAATCAGCAACTTATCCCATAAAAAAAGAGAGCTCAAAAAGTACTTTAACTTTTGAACTCCCTCTTTTGCCAGTCGACAAACAGAATTTAATTAGCTTTGCTTCAATTTCTGTTTTTGATCTAAAAAATGATAAATTGCATGGGCTACGCCTGCTTCTTCATTTGTTTTTGTAACAAATGTACAGTGGCCTTTTAGCTCTTCTTTCGCATTTCCCATAGCTACTGGAAAACCTACTCGATTAAACATAGAGACATCATTAAAACTATCTCCAATTGCCATGCTCTCATTTAAATCTACTCCAAGGATTGGTGCAAGCTTTAATAATGCCGCCCCTTTACTTACATTTGCTGCATTAATTTCAACGTTATTTGAGCTTGACGAAGTAATTAGTAAATTCTCTTCTTGCATTAGTTTTAGACGAATGCGACTAATAACCTCTTCATTATTAGAAAGAAATAATATTTTATATACATCAAGATTATTAAAATCTTCAATAGAAGAGTAATTTCGAACTTTTCTTAAAGTAGCTGTTACTTTGTGTGTTTTGCCAGTTTGCTTATCAGTAAAAAATTCATCATATAGTGTATCTCGACACTTTGTAAATGATCCTTCACTAGTACTAATAATAAATGTTTTATTTTCTGCTTCACATATACTTAAGGCTTTCGCAAAAATTTCCTTATCCATTGAATCGTTGTGCAATATTTTTGCCTCATAGTCATATATTTGAGAGCCATTTAAACAGACAATCGGACAAGTTAGACCAGCTTCATCTAATGCCTCCTTCGCACTTTCATACATTCTACCTGTAGAAATGACAACATGGATTCCTTCCTTTTGTGCCGCTCGGATGCTTTCAATGTTTTCCATTGGTATTCCATTCTTACCATTTACCAGTGTACCATCCATATCAATTGCAATTAGTGCCATGTCGTTCTCTCCTTTTCTACTATTCTCTTATAATCTGAATGCTAACTATTCCCCAATTCTACTAAAGCATTCTTTTTACAATTTAACTATTTTCTATTTTATGTTTTCATTCTTTATTATTATAACGCAAAAAAAGACCTTCTGCATTCAGAAGGTCTTTAGACTGCCTACAAAACTCTTTTCCTAATAGAGCTTATAGCTCAATCTCAATAATCTCCTTACCAACCAAGCGGGCGCCTTGTTTGGCTACGACAATTCCGGTTGTAGAAGTGAATACATTGTTTGCTACAATTTTATCCATTACTTGATTGATTAATGTTGGATCAACTGGAATTGTTGGATTGTCTACTGTTAGCGTAACAATCTTTTCATTTTCATTTAAAAATTTAAGTTCTAATGTTTGAATCATATCGCTTTCCTCCTTTTTTAACTGTTTAAAAGTAGTCCATTGCTTAATACTTCTAGCTCTACTAATGGTAGATCTTGCAATGATGCTAAGGCATTACCGATTTCACTTAGCTTCACTAAATCAACATCAACTCGGACATTTTTATATGCCTTCCTCTTGATAATGATTTTTCCTTGTGCATCTTTTCCTGCATGTAAATTTACATACAATGTTAGTTGTTGAGTAGCAATTTGAGCCATTTTCAACTCCCCCTTTCGATGTATATGTACTTAAAAAAGGGGGGATTTTCGTTAATGGTTAATTATTTTTTTGGATGTTCAAGATCCAATTTTCACGTCCACAATATCACTTAATAACAGCTCCATATATCCAGCCTGTTCTTCATAAATAGATAGCCTATTTTGGTGTAAATTAATTTTCCCTATTTTTCCTTTTACATTATGGTGATAGTGGTCTTTATAATAAGTAATTTGTACACTTTCATCTTCGTGAATTGCCTGTTGAAGATGACGGTTCATTTTCTCTAATAGCTGTTCATCTACTTCTTTTTGTTGTTCATAATTTTGTGATACTTTCCAATCACGAAGCATTTTTACATGTTCTGGTAACATCATTGACGTCCATTTAATGGTGCCACGGTCACGAATCATCGGCATTCTTCTCCTTTTCTTCTCTTTTTATCTGGGTTAGAACTAGTGGCTTTGCAGGGGAAAAGGACAAAAGGAAATTTTTTAACCTTTATGTCCACCTACCAGCTTGCTTCGGGCAAGTGCTGTTCCTCCTTCCGCATAAGAAACAGCCCAGAGGAGCGAAGATGATCCGTATTTTTTTCGGACTGCGTCCATCACATATCCTAAATTGCGCTTTTGAGGTTTTTTCTGATCAAACAAATTTAACTGCATGATTTCATCACTTACAATATTCGAAAGAGAAATGAGAATTTGCCGAACTGTCTTCCCTTCATAATATCGATCAAATAGTTTTGTACAGATCTCATACAAATCTGAAGTAATATTTGTAGGTTCATCCATTGTATATGCATGAGAAAATCCTCCACCAAATTCTTCCCGACTATATCCAATTCCTAATGTAATCGTACGTCCTGCCTTCCTAGCATTACGAGTTCGGCGTGCAACCTCTTCACACATTTCACGAATAACAAATTTAATTTCTTCAACTTTTGTATAATCTCTCATTAATATTTGGCTTTTACCAAAGCTAATCTGTCCGTTCATTATTGGCGCACCTAGCTCAGACAGATCTACTCCCCACGCATGATGATATAGTTGATTTCCCATCACTCCGAATTTCTTCTCCAGCAAATGAAGAGGATATTTCGCTAACTGTCCTACGGTAAAAATACCCATTGCATTTAAAGTGCGTTCGGTTCTTTTACCGATTCCCCACATTTCACTAAGAGGACTTACCTGCCATAGTTTTTTTTCTACATCTTCATAAGTCCACTCCGCTATCCCATCTTTTTTTCCTTCTAAATCTAAGCAGAGCTTTGACAAAAGCATGTTCGGTCCAATCCCAATCGAACAAGGTAATTGAAATCGTGCCATAATCTCAGTACGAATTTTTTCGGCAATCTCCCACGCATCCCCCCATAGTCTCTTCACTCCATCCACCTTTAAAAAACATTCATCAACACTATATACATGTAAATCCTCTAAAGGGACAATTTCATTTAGTAACTTTACTATGTTCGTTGAGATTTCTAGATATTTTGACATTGAAGGATTTACAATTTTGATTCGAGGATCTTTTGGTATTTCAAAAACCCTTGATCCTGTTTTAATCCCAAATTCCTTTTTCAATCGCGGAGAGGCTGCAAGTACGATACTTCCTTCCCTCTCCACATCTCCAACAACTGCTAAATAACATTCTAATGGATCTAATTCGAGCATGACCGCAGAACAACTTGCATAAAAGCTCTTCATATCGATGCATAATATCCGATGATGTGGTAACTCTTCATAACAAATGCTCATACATATCACTCCGATTTTCCAAAAAATAGCAGAACTAATGTTCTTGTTTTTATTATAAACATATATTAAACGAATATACGTTCGATTTCAATAAATTTTTTCGCTAGGAACAATACAAAATTTTAGCTATACTAAAATTAGCTTAAAGGAGGAAAGACTTAAAGTGGATGGACAGTTTGTAAAGCAGATGATTAAACGAGCGTTAATGCAATATAGAGGAGAACACGAACAGTGGATTACAGCTGATATGCTAGATAAACTGTACGAACAAATCGTTACCGAACAATTAAATGATGACCGTGAATTATATGAAATAGTACAAGATATTGTTTACGAATACGTAACGAATTATGCCTAAGCAATCGAAAAAACCCGAGAAAGAACATCCAGTTCTCTCTCGGGTTTTATGAATAGACAAATGATATTTCACTCGTAATTCCATCTTCTTCATCAAAACCAATAATGATTTCCATTGCATAGGATGAAAAACGATGAATCTCTTCCAAGTAAAAACCAATTGCGTCAGATATTTGTTGCTCAAAATAAATTAAATTCCGATGATTAGCTGATACTTCACAGCTTACACCATCATCTTCATTAAATAGAAATTCAATTTGTACACTTTCTGGTCGAATTCCTTCCAAATCAGCCGCATATACACAAATTGCATTGGCAACATCTTGTTCATCAAAATAGATTTTCACAAGTCACCTCAAAAGGGGAAAGTTAATATCGGTTTCTACGAAAGATTTTCTTAATAAACCAAATAATAACTATTATTACTAAAAAATCTAATAGTAATCCAAAAAATGAAAAACCAAATTGCTGACCACCATAGTAGCCACCAAATGGGTTTAGCATCGAACCAAAAAGAGAGCCTAACCCAAATGCACCTGCATAGCCTAAAAAATTCCTTCCAGGACTTCTATACGAACGATAGCTCGACCTTGGTGCTGTTGGACGATAACTTCTATTAGAACGATACGATCTCCTAATTGCAAGATGCGTTGATGTTTGTTTACTAGAAACTAAAGTATTGGCTTCTACCTTAATAGTTCGCTGGTTATACGTATTGCTACTTGCATCCACTGGGAATGACAAAGCTAACAAAAAAAACAAAACCCATATGGATATTAGAGAATTTATTTTCTTCAATATTGACCCTTCTTTCATCATCACATCTTTCTTAGTATGGATCATTTTTAATAAAAAAATGTGATAATTAAAGAGCTCTATAACCACTTAATACTTTGTTTAGTAAACAACTGATCCGCTAATAGGTGAGAAAAATAACCGACTGTACCAGCTAACCATAATCCATTTACATTTAAGTCTTTTTGCAGCAAATAACAAATTCCACTCCAAACAGCTAAAAAGTAAAGGGAATGAGTTGGTCCACGATGCTTTAATCTCGATGAAACAGCAATAAATAATCCAATCGCAAAGATTGACCAATAACCATAAAAGAAAAACCAACCAATAACTGCAATTAATATGCCTGTTAACATTAAGATTGTTTTTAAATGCCGTAACCAGCTCACACAAATAATAAATAATGTGAGAATACCTACTGCATAAATCCATGATCCAGAATAAATTAACTTCCCTGTCTTCACAACAATAAATAATGTAGCTGCTAAAAATAATAAGCTGAAGAGAACTTTTAGCGGCATTGAAACTTTTTTTGTTAATGAACTATTATGATGATCTAAATCAGGAGCCAAACTACTGATTGCACCAACTATAAGTGGGACGGTCATAGAATCATTTTTTGTTGCATACATTGTGACACCAGTTGCAAATAATCCTACAATTACATGACTTTTTCCATCCAAAACATTTACCATCCTTATCTTTCATACTCATACTTTTATTATAGTCGGATAAGGTTAGTTTTCATATGAATAAATTAACAAATGATGGTAATTTAAGAATAATAAATGTCTCTATATTCATTGACGATTGTTCTTTTTTCTGACAAAATATAGGAAGCTCAATATTATAGAAAACTAGTCGATTGGCGAGCCTTTTAGGCGAAGACTAAAGACGTAGTTGCACTTACACTTTATTCCTAAAATTGGCAAACTACATCGAGTAATTAACAACGCTAGCCAATTTATACTTTTTAAAGTGTAATAAAATACTTTCACAGTTTGCTTTGGGGGAAATTATGCAAGAAAAAGAAATGAGTGTCATTGACCATTTAGATGAGCTTC
Organism: Bacillus sp. AFS029533; assembly: GCF_002585125.1. NCBI lineage: Bacteria > Bacillati > Bacillota > Bacilli > Caryophanales > Bacillaceae > Bacillus > Bacillus sp. AFS029533. The sequence continues at coordinate 31,373 of NZ_NUQC01000070.1, forward strand.
GAAATCGAATAATAAAAGTGATTGTTGCATTCGTTATTTTTTTAGGGATTGGATTATATTATACGAAAGCTATATTCAATTTCCTTGTTCAAGATTTGCATGGAAAGCTTCTAGCACTTGGTCCAAGTGATGTCCTTTGGATTTATCTTATGATTGGTGGAGTGTTCGCGATCGCGTGTAGTATCCCTGTCATAGCTTACCAAATATGGGCGTTTGTAAAGCCAGCCTTGCATGTAAAAGAACGAAAAAGCACAATGCTTTACATACCAGCTTTATTCTTATTGTTCGTTTGTGGATTAGCATTTGGCTATTATTTCATCTTTCCAAACGTTTTAAAATTTTTACAGGACATTGGAGAAGACTTAGTAACAGTTACATTCACAGCTGAACGCTATTTTAGCTTCTTATTTAACTTAGTTGTTCCTTTTGCGTTTTTCTTTGATTTACCAGTCATTATACTTTTTTTAACAAGTATCGGAATCGTATCACCAGCATTTTTAAGAAAATCTCGACGATTTGCATATTTTATCCTTATTATTATCGGAACAGCAATTTCACCGCCTGATTTTGTATCTGATATGATGACAAGCTTACCATTGTTAGTTATATACGAATTAAGTATTCTTGTTTCATCAATTGCATATAGACGACGTATTAAACGCCTACAACATGAATCGGAATAAAAATAAAAAAATGGACAGCAGTTAGTATGCTTGTCCATTTTTTTTTGACTATGCCTTATAATAAAATATGTGATGTATACAAAGTAACAACTAAACCTGAAAAACTATAAATTAACGATGCTTTAATAGCAATTTTTCTTTGAAAATCTTTATGTAAGTCATTAAATTCTAATCCAGCAGCACGCAACCATTGATATCGCTGCAGAGGAGTATAACTTACTTTTTTAGCTGTTTTCCAATAAAGGAAGACCGTCGTAACGAATCCTACCATAATAGCAATATTACTAGCCGATGAATCCGAGAGAACACTAACAAGGAACGTCAAAATTACTTGTACAATTAAAATAGCAAAAACGTAAATGAACTTTTTCATGTTAATCCTCCTTATTTAAGCTTATTTAAATTATATCAAAGATGTATTTTTCAGAATAGTAAAAATTTTGTAGAAACCGTGGGTAATTAGAACTAAATAGACAACAAATTGATAAGAGAAAGAGTCTGTTTATCAGACAAAAATGTAAGAGATATGAAAAAATCCTATTCCCTTCTTCCTATTTAAGTTCTTACGTTCGACTTTAAACTTGTACAAAACGAACATTAGTTCTATAATGAATATAGAAAAAAGATTCCCACATATATGAGAATCTTTAAGTTTAAATAATTATTAGTTTGAGGTGATCTCATCTTCCGATTTCGGCACAATGATGATTGTTTCTCCTTTTTTAGAGAACATGTATTGATCACGAGCATAGTTTGCTATGAAATCCGGATCATTTAATAGTCTAATCTGTCTGTTTAAATCTTTTTCAGTTTTAGCTACTTTTTTTTGTTCAACATGTAATGTTGAAAGTTCATGTTGCTTTGCCGAAGCGATCTTATTTTGACTATACATATATATTCCAGACGCGATAAGTAAAGACAAAAATAATGTTGTCAAAATGATTCGATGGATTCGTATTGTTTTTCTTTTTTTAGTCTGCGGAAATTGATTACGAGAAGGCTTGTTTAATTCTTCTCTTTGTGGATTAAATAGTTTTCGCGCTTCTGCCTTCACGTTAAAAACCTCCCTTTAAAAATATTATTCTACTCTAGTTTAACAATTAATATCTTTTTAGAAAAGAAAAAAAAGGTAAAACAAGTAAAAATTTGACTATTTTACACAGAAACTCGTCTTTTTTGTCGAGTTCTAGTCACGTATATTATCATAAAAAGATACCATTAATTACCTCATTTTCTTATTTTTTGAATATTTTAAATTTTTTTAACAAAAGTGGTTGACGAATATTTTCCCATCATGTATATTAAATATAAATTAACTGAATATTTAAACAGTTAAATTTTAGTAATCATGTTATACACATCCCCCCAATCCCTATCACCCAATTAGATAGGGATCTTTTTATGTTCAAAATCACAAGCCAACAAATTACCAATTTAGGGAAAGTTGGATTATAATACTTTTTAAAGGAGGTACGAGAAAATGCAAAAATTAGAAATTGGTGCTGCCCAAGATGCACTTCAAAATTATATAAATCAAACAGTCTATTTACATTTAGAAACTACAAATGGTGCATATGCTAATCACTTTAATGAAAAAGTAATGACGGTAAATGCCTTTATTAGAAATACGAAAGTAATCATTAGCCGTGCTACGATCACAGGCAAATACCCATTCCGTGTCGGATTAAAGCTTGAAGAAGGCTGGGTTGTTGCAGAAGGATTAACTGATTTTGAAGTTGATGAACAAGGTCGCCTCCTACTAGCAGGTCATAATGAGGATGGAAAGCTTGCAATCGCAATACATTTAAGCTATACGCCATTTTAAGAGAGGAGCACTAAAAATGAGTCAAAAACAAGAAAAAGTATTACTTGTGTTCCCTCACCCTGATGATGAAGCTTTTGGGGCTGCTGGAACGATTTCGAAGTTTACAAATAAAGGGATTCCGGTTACATACGCTTGTTTAACTTTAGGAGAAATGGGACGAAATATGGGAAATCCATTTTTCGCAACAAGAGAATCACTTCCTACAATACGTAAAAACGAATTAATCGACGCTTGTAGAGAAATGGGAATCCAAGATTTAAGAATGCTAGGATTTCATGATAAAACAATTGAATTCGAAGACCCTGAGGATGTAATTAGTCCAATAAAGGAAATCATCGACGAAATTCAGCCAACATTATTAATTACTTTTTATCCAGAACACGGTGTTCACCCAGACCATGATGCAACTGCAAGAGCTGCTGTTGAAGCAGTTCGACGAATGGATAAGGAAGATCGTCCAACAGTATGGTGTATCGCGATTACAAAAGAACGCTTTGAAGTTTTAGGAAAACCCGATATCGTGAATGATGTAATGGATGTTGCAACTCAGAAACTAAGAACGATGAAAGCACACCGTTCTCAGACAGAGGCAATGCTAAAAGACGTTGTAAAAATCGAAAAATTTGAGGATATACCCGATGATCGATTAAAATCATTTTTTGCAAAGGAATCATTCTATACCTATCAGTTTGAATAAGAACTTGCCAAAACCAATGTAAGAAGGTAAATACCTTATATATGTAGAAAGAAAAAGAGATTAAACTATTCTGGAGGTTAATGAAATGTTGAAAATGAGGTATTTAATTTTATATGTTTCAAGTCTAGAAAAATCTCTTACTTTCTATACTGAGTCTTTAGGCATTCCTATTCGTGGAAATCATGGTACGTATGTCGAATTAGATACTGGCAATACCGTACTTGCTATGATTGAACGTGGCAATGTTCAAGAGCTGACTGGATTAAATTATAAAAATACTGAAGCATCCTCTCAAACATTTGAAATCGGATTTGTAACAGATGATGTGCATTCTACAATAGAAGATTTACGAACAAAAGGTGTAAACATCATCAAAGAACCAATTACAAAACCATGGGGCCAAACAGTAGCATATGTAGCAGATCCAGACGGTCATTATATTGAAATTTGTAGTTCAATGGACTAATAAAATAGCTAAAAAATCCATCTCTAATAAAGAGATGGATTTTTTTAATATCTACACAAAATTTCTAGTAGAACTATTGCGACTAAACTTATAAATAGCAATTAAGAAAAATGCAGCCGCAAAAACTAGAAGGATTAAAATGTTTAAATATAAGCTTCCTAAACTACTTCCTTGTTGCAACTTCGTCAATGTCTCTAACGTCCATCTTTGTGGAAGAAAATCCGCAATTCTTTGTACGGATGATGGCATAATATCAATTGGCCAGAAACAACCGGAGATCATAACAGTTGGAACAACAATTAAATTCTGCAATGCGCCAGATGATTTTGAACTATTAGAGAACGCCACAATCATTAACGAGATCCCGACCGAGACCAAAGCAAAAAGCATCATAACAATTGCCGCTTCCCAAAACGGAATATGAATATCAATATGAAACACTTTAGTCATAAAGAGAAGCGTAATAATTACTTGAATAGTCATTACAATCATATTTACTACAACATTTGAGAAAATATATTTTCTAGCATTAATAGGTGCTGACAAAAGTCTGTAGTAAATTCGATTTTCTTTTTCCTTTAAAATAATTTCAGAAAGATTCCCTGCAGACATTAACATAATCATAATCAAAAAGCCTAAACTATATGTCGTCATATTTTCAGACTGAGATGAATCTGATAATGTTTTTGTTGCTACCTTGAAGCTTGCGTTTTGGTAGTTGGAATACATTTGATTAAATTTAGTTTGGTCTGTTTTTGCCACTTTACCAATTGCTGAAACATTATCGATATAATTATATAAATAAGATTTTACAAAGCTCGTAATTTGAGCACCTTTTATAGAAGATATTTGAATATGATCTGGATTACCAGAACGTACACTATCTGTAAAGCCATCATGGAACGAAATAACACAATCAAGTGATCCTGAAGCGAGCTTATCATTTGCATCCGTAGTATTAATTATTTCAATTCGAACGTTATCTAAGTGTTCTAAAAACTTAATCGTATCATTTGCAATATATTGATGATCCTCATTGACAATCCCAACGTGAACGATCGTTTTATTGGAACCACCATAAGCTAGAAAGGAAATAAAAATACCAATTAGAGGCACTAAAATATACATAATAATATTTTTCTTATTTTTAAAAGTAGCTCTTAAAGTGTTCGAAATTAGCCAAAAAACTGTCTGCATCCTACAGCCCCTCCCTTCTTTGTAGAGAAATAGATGCAAGAAATAGGAATAATAAAGAAAAACCTATATTAAAGACAAGCGCCGGGATAGCAGCTGATAAGTCGTTTGCATAAATAATTTTTGTAATTGCTGTATTAACCCATGTAAGTGGTGAAAGCTGAGTAATGAATTTTAAAATCCCACTAGTATCGCCTAATTTAAAGTAAGCTCCACCAAAGAATGAAGATAGCTGCACAACAATCATGATGATTGCTCTAGATGAAGCATTTGATTTCGTTATATAGCTTACAACTAACCCTAAACTAATTGATAGAAGAACTTCCGTCAGTAAAACAATAAAGACTAATAATAGATGGCTACCCCAGTTGGCTTTAAAAAAGAATTTACTGAAATAGACAACTACAATAATGCACAGAAAGTTAGCAACCAAACTTCCAAGTATTTTCCCGATAAAAATCTCAAATTTGGAAATAGGAGCAACGATTAATCGATCAGCAGTTTTTCTAACTCTTTCACCTGTGATCAATTTACTTGCAGACATAGCTGCATAAAGAACAATCATAGTAGTCATTGCAATCGCGTAATAATCCATCGAACCTGGCTGTTTATTTGATGCAATCGACGTGTCCTTAATATAATTATCATGAGAATTACCTAAAAAGACTTCTTTAACTTGAGTTGGATCGACTTTTGCAACTTCCACGCCAACATTATATTTATCTACAAAAGAAGTTAACATTCCTTGAATAACACTACCCTCAACACTGTTTCCTTCATTGATATAAAGCTTAATTCCGTTATCTTGAATAGAAATATAGCCATCATAATGATTTCGTTTCACTTCATTCTCACCATTTGTATTACTCGCAGTTTTTTCAAAATGAATTCCAGACTTTTTCGTACTTTTAATTAATTCGTTAAAATACTGCGAAAACTCACCTGTTGTTGATTGATCTTTATATAAAACATGCACATCTTTAATCGGGACGGATGTTGAAAAAGCATTTGAAAGTGATGTACCTAAGACAAGCATTAAAATGATTGGAAATGCTAACATAAAAAATAAGTTCCTTACATCTCGAAAGTCACGCTTAATTTCCATGAAAGCAATATTAAAAATATTCAAGCTAATTGCCTCCTTATTAAATAATTTCCCATGAAGTTAATCACGTAAATTTCGGCCTGTTAATGTAAGGAAAACAGTTTCTAAGTTAGGCGCATTTTCCTGTAATGAACTGATTTCGATTTCATTATTAATAAAATGTTGAATGATTTTATTTAAATTATTCACACCATTATCTGAAGTAATCGTAATAACATTATCTAAAATATGAACGTTCTCAACGCCATTAATCGCTTTAAGCTCAGTAATATCAATATTTTCAGTCGTTTTAACTTCAATTCGAATATCCTTTGTATTCGTAATAATCGATTTAAGCTGTTCTTTTGTTCCTTCAGCGATGATTTTTCCATGGTCAATAATCGAAATACGTGAGCATATTTCTTCAACTTCCTCCATGTAATGGCTCGTATAAATGATTGTACAACCCATTTCATTAAGTTTACGTACACTATTAAGAATATAGTTTCGTGAATGTGGATCAATCCCAACAGTTGGTTCATCCATAATAATCAGTTTAGGTCGGTGTGCAATCGCACAGGCAATATTTAACCTTCTCTTCATTCCACCAGAGAAATTTTTTGGATATTCCTTAAATTTATCTTCTAACCCTACAAATTGTAAGGCTTCTTCTACTCTTTCATTTAATTCCGAACCTCTTAAACCATAAAGTCCTGCGAAAAATCTAACATTTTCATAGGCAGTTAAATCTTCATAAATAGCTAAATCCTGAGGTACCATTCCAATATTCATTTTTGCGAACTTACTATTCTTCTTACTGTTTTTACCTAGGATTTCTACAGTACCTTGATTACTTCGAAGTAGCCCTGAAATAATATTAATTGTCGTACTTTTTCCTGCTCCATTTGCTCCAAGAAATCCAAATATTTCTCCTTCTTCAATTGATAAAGACATATTATCTACTGCTATAAAATCCCCGAACTTTTTAGTTAAATTTTTTATCTCTAAAACTTTCATCCTCTCACCTCTCTGAGCTTTTTACTATGATGCTATTATAAGCAAAAGGGTGAACTAATATCAGTGTATTAGTTCACCCTTTTCACATGAGAATATTCATGTTTTTATTTAGGCAAAATCATGATGGACTTAATAGAAATTCATATCACATGTTAAGATTATTGGATTGGAAGCAAAGTTGTAACTGAAAAACCATCATGACCATCCACTATTATTTTCCCGTTTATAGCCACTGTTCTCTCTTCCATCCCAATGATGCCTAAACCTTTTTTAATTTTCACTTTCCCTTTACCATTGTCTTTTACATTTGTTTTTATCATTTTATTCATAACATGTATTTCAAGCGAAACCTCTGTAGCATTTGCATATTTCATCGTATTTGTTAAAGCCTCAACTACATTTTCTTGAATTACTTTCCATTGAATTGGCGTAATAAGATCGAGATTTCCTTTATAGACAAACAATGTTTTTAAATCATGCTTAGCAGAAAATTCGTCTATGAATAATTTCATATGATGAATTCCCATTTGTTCAGTTGGAGGCTTCATATTTTTTAAAGTAAGTCTTATATTTTCAATTCCGTCCTTTGAAATATTAATCGCATTTTGAAGCAATTCTAATGCTTTATCTTGATTAGTACTCATTAAATGTTTAGCTGCTTCCATTTGATATAGCGCACCTGTCATTGAATGCCCTATTTTATCATGTATTTCTTGAGAAATACGATTTCGTTCCTCCAATTTAAAGGTATATTCCGATTGCTCAATAAACTCATTATGATTATTAATCTTTTTTGACAGCTTTTGAATCGTGCTCCTCATTTTATCAATTTGATCTTCTTTAAACCGTAATCTAGTGTTATACAAATTAACAAGTGAAAAAACGATAAAACTAAATAATGAAATTAATCCATAGATAGGCTGTAAAGAATTAGATAAGTAGCAAATTGGAAATAGTGCAAGAAAGCAACCGATCCATTTTTTTGAAGTGAAATAAGAAACGAGCTCTAAAATTGACATTGGCAGTAGTAAAAGAAATAATGGCTGAATCTTTAAATTGGAATAGACAATTAAACAAATTGATATGATTAGTAAAAATTTTATCAACGATCTATTTTTTATTAAATAAAGACTAATATTTAAACAAAAATAAACAAGCAATACAAAAAGTACCCAAGAGAAATTAGGAGTTTCTTTTTGAATACAAATTAGAGCTATATACAATATAACAGAGAGCTTATTTAAAATAATCCAACGCTCCATATGTAACTCCTTCGCGTTAGTCTACTTTCCCAGTAATATAGAAAATAGCAATTTGTGTTCGATGTTCTAGCCCTGTTTTTCCGAGAATTGAAGTAATATAATTAGCAACTGTTCCTTCAGAAATATAAATTTGCTTAGAAATTTCCTTATTCGAAAATCCTTTTGCAATTAAACCCATTACATCTAACTCTCTTTGGGTAAACAAACTCGTATCGATTTTCGTATCTGCTGTATTTGCATTGTTTGTTAAATTTGTTCTAATTTTATCCAGTACTAAATCTTGCATGATTGTATTTCCGTGATAAACACTTTTGATCGCTTCTCGAATACGTTCTGGTTCATTATTTTTTAATAAATAACCCTTTGCTCCATTTTTCACAGCATCAATAATGTACTCATCATCATCAAAAGTCGTTAAAATAAGTGGCTTTGTTTTAGTTTGCTCGGAAATATGCTTCGTAGCTTCTACCCCATTCATATTTGGCATTCGAACATCTAAAAGCGCAACATCTACTTCATTATTTTGACAATATTTTAACGCTTCATTCCCATCATTTACTGTTTCTAATACTTCAAACTCTTCATAAGAGCTCAATATGATTTTAAGACCTTCTCTAATAAATGAATTATCATCAGCAATAATTAATTTTATTTTGTTCATTTGAATAGAGGGAGAAAATTTCTACCTCGTTTTCACATCCTTTATTCCACGAATTATATTTCCATTATATACCACTATTGACTAATTACCATGAGAAGGAAAAGATAAATCTAAATGATTTGTAAACAAAATCACTTAATTACATAATTTTATTGTTTTATGAAACCTTGACGTATTCATTAATAAAAGGCATAGGAAAACACGAATACTCATTTTGTGATTAATTTCACAAAATATTCAATAGTTAAAGTAAAACATCATAAAAAATTTAGTAAAATTTAATTGAGCGCTCTGTTAAATTTTACTAAAAAATATTTACCATTTATCTTATTTGTTTATATTTCTGTCGTTTTCAAATAAGTTACAAATAAGTTAATACTTTGATTAACGTCGACAAAATGAAGAGGTAACCTTTTTCTTTATTGGTGAGTAAAACATTACAAGTTCTATTACAGGAGAAAAATAGGTTTATGGAAAAACTTAGTACTAAAAAAATACTTATTACATTTATATTGGTGTTCCTAACAAGTAGTTGTAATTCCACTAATAAGACATTTTTATTGAGAGGTACGTTTACCTGTAATGAACTGCCATTTGTATCAATGGTCTTTGATCCAGAAAATAACTATACATTTTATTATTATTACGAGGATTTAAAACGTAATGGAAAATTAGATAAAGGAACATTTTTAAAAAAATCTGAATCCAAATATATAATAAAAAGTTCGATTTTTAAAGACATAGAAGTCACATATAAAAATAGTGGTTTCAAGATTATGATAAATGAAAAGACATATTACTTTAAACAGATCGATGCAAACCCGAGTATCCAAACAAATTATGAAAGTAGGAAGTTTGATTATGAAAAAAATAGTAAGTTTATTAGTCTTTTTAAGCATCTTAGTTTCTTCAACCCCAATTAACGCACAAGAAATTCCAACTGATGAGACAAGCCAAGAAGCTTTTGTAATCCCTGTACCTCAAGAAGAAATTGATAGAGAAGAACAACAACAATTAGAACAACAAAATAGTAAAGGAAGAACTCCATTATATGAGTATAAAACTGAACTAGTGGGAACTCAAATAGCAAAAAAGGTCAAAATTGGTTATGCAGAAGGTCAACCACCAAAAGGGACTATATTTCACTCTCCAGGAAGTTTTTATTGGTCAAATAGTGGAAGTAAGGTTACAGTTACAATATCCGTTGCATATGGTGCTTATTCAATAGGAGTAACGCCAGGAAGTATAAGTGGAACTGGGGTTGTAGTAAAATCGCCATATACTGGACAAGCAGTTAAACTTTTAATTCATAAAGATATAGAAGTTAAAAAATATAAGCAATATAGAAAAACTGTTATGGGTAGCGGAAAATGGGAATATGTAGGTGACGTATATACAAAGGTACCTGTGTTAAATCATTTTACAGTAGTAAAAGTATAATCATAATTAAAACTATTTGAAATACAACCATAAAACTTGAAAGCTCAGAAGACTGAGCTTTTTTTATTGATAGGTGTGATTTCGAGCTCAAAATGAAATGATATGAAAAAATCCCTATGCATATGCAAAAGGGATTCAATAAAATTACTTATTTTCAATCAATACTTTACCAAATTGTACTTCATTATTTTCAAAGTAATCATGAGCGTCCTTCACTTGATCGAATGTAAAAGATTTTGGATTGATTAGCGGCTTTAGCTTACCTTCTTCAACTAAAGTAGCAATTTTATTTAAAATAGCACTATGTTCTTTACGCCCTTCCTCAGTTTTTTGAGTAAGCAGAATAAATATTACATGTAAAGATAAAGATTTGTTATGTAAAAGTGATAAATCATGCGTCGATCTTGCAGCAATTGCTAGAACAGTACCTTTTGGTTTAACTGCAATAAATGATTTATCTAGGTTTTCTTTACCGACAGTATCAAAAACAAGATCAAAACCTTGCCCATCCGTTAGGCGGTTAACATATTCTTGGACGGTCTCTTCCTTATAATTAATGACGTGGTCTGCACCTAGCTTTTTAACTAAAATAGCTTTTTCATTCGATGAAACAGTTGTCGTAACAGTAGCTCCAGAAGCTTTCGCCAACTGGATCGCTAGATGGCCAACACCACCTGCCCCACCATGAATTAAAATATGATCACCTTGTTTTAAATTACCTCTGTCAAAAAGTGCCTCCCATGCAGTAATAGCTGTTAATGGTAAACTTGCAGCTTCTTGAATAGGTAAATTTTTTGGAGCTTTAGCAATTACTGTTTCTTCTATTAAAAAATAATCTGAAAGAGTACCCGTAAAGACATTTAAACCGAAAACAAAATCTCCAACTGAAAAACGTGAAACATTTTCACCAACTTCAACAACTTCACCAGAAAAATCACTATGTAAAATCATCGGAAAATTAGGATGGAATGCATTTGGTACAATCCCTTTTCTAATCTTTGTATCAATCGGATTGATACTAGTCGCAGAAACCTTAACTAAAACTTGATGACCAGATGGCTTCGGTATTGAAAGTTCAATATTTTTAAACTCAGAGCTATCTCCATATTGATGAATGACAATTGCTTTCATAATAGCCTCCTCTTTCAAAATAGAAAATATTATTAAATCATTTTAGCATACATCAGATCGAAAAAAATACAATTTTGACCTCAAATTGAATCATAAGGGTTTGATTATAATGGTTAAAAATTTATAATTTATATTGTTTTTTCACATTGTTTCAGTATAATCAATATAAATCTTTTAATCTTAATTCATGGAGGAAAATGACTATGGTAAACAAATTAGAGGAATTAAATGAGAGAAATACGTTAAACCATAGAAATATTGTAAAGTATGTAAAACACGTCTTTGATGAGTTAGACTTAAAAGTTAGAAGATTTCGTGAAGAAACAGCAATTAAGGCAGCTCATCATGCAAAACCAGATTTAGAAGAAGAAAAATTATTTTATAACAATATTCACCATATGAAGACGTTACTAATTGACGTATTAGAACGTACTACTGAAGATCTTGAACATATGGGAGATAAAAACTGGAATAAAAACTTCAAAGACGGCGTAAACGCTTAATTTAAATAATAACGTATTTTCTCTATAAATAAGGATAGGAAGGTATTTAAACCTTCCTATCCTTTTAATTATTGCTTTATATCCGACTTTAAATTTCTTACATAATTTTTCAATACAAAAAGTACACTTTCATCAATTGGAATATTTATACCAAATCCATCACTTTTTTCAAGCGAAACAAAACCATGAAGCAAACTTCTAAAACCTCTTACCGCATGAATAAGTTCAATGTCCGTTAAATTATAGGGTTTCAATAACTCATTGATTAAGTTCAAAATTTTATTCCCAGTTAAACGATACTCATCACCTGGTGTTTGAGACGGAGATAAGGTAGCTTTATATAAACCAGGATGGGTTCTAGCATAATCAAGATAAGCAAAAGCTAATGCAAAAATTGCATTCTCATTATTTTTACCTTCAACCGATTCACGAAGTTTTTCATAAAGTTGTGTAATTCCATATACTGCAACACTATTTTTTAGTTCATCCAAATTCTTAATATGATTATAAATCGATGGTGGTTGAATCGTTAGCTTCTTTGCAAGATAACTAATCGTTAAAGCCTCCCACCCTTCTGTATCAACAATGTTAATTGAAGTACTCAGTAACTGATGAAAATTCAATCCAATTCTTGGTGACATTCCGTATAATCCCCCACTTACTGCATTTTAAGAGCACGGTCAATTGCTTCTTGTGGATCACTTAACATCGTACCATGACCGACTGCTAATAATGTAGGTTTTAATTCGCTAATTTTCTTAGCACTATTTAAAGCAGCATCTTTATTCCATGTTGCCATTGATGGAAACGGAAATAAAATTCTTAATTGTCCAGAAATCGCAAAACCACCTCTTAATAAAAAAGCATCACCAGCGATAATGGCATTTGTCCGTTGATCTAAAAATGCCATTGAACCTGGTGTATGACCAGGAACCTCAACTGCTATTAAAGACCCTATCGTGTCTCCTTCCTGGAGTAATCGATCCGGGATGGTTTGGATATTTTTAGGAACGCCGCCTTTTATAGGAGTATTAGGCTCATTAGCTTCTAAACTAGTGTCCCCTTTTAATAATTTTGCATCTCTTTTTGAAATGGAGACGACTGCATCTGGAAGTAGTGATTTTAATTGATCAAGCGCTCCAACATGGTCGCCGTGCGCATGCGTTAAAACGATATTCGTGATTTTTTTGCCGATTTGATTAGCTGCTTCAATAATTTTAGTCGCGCTAAAGGAAAGTGCTGTATCAATTAACGTAAGTTCGTTTTCTTCTTCAACTAAAAAACAATTTACAGGAAAGAAATTGGGTAAAAAGCTTAACTCATAAAGAAAATTATTTTTCGTAATCTTCAATTTATAACCTCCTAATAATAAAAACTAATACCTTTAGTTTTATAATACTAAAGGTATTAGTTTTTGTGAACAAAAATTCCAAATTTACAAAAAATCGTTAAAATAACTAAAAAACCCTTCCATCATAGATGAAAGGGCTATACTTTATTATTATTTTCTAGATAAGTCCATCTCTTTATAAGGAACAACTTTCGTTTTATGTTTAACTTTATAACCTAACCAAACAATTAAAAACACAGGAATTCCAATGTATGAAACAAGTACACCTTGCCAATCAATTGCATTACCTGTAAATGCTTGCCAGTTTTGAGCTAGCACAATAAATAAACAAGCTAAAAATGCTAAGATTGGACCTAGTGGGAACCATTTTGCGCGGTAAGGTAGGTCATTCAAATCTTTACCTTGAGCAACATAAGCCTTACGGAAACGGTAATGAGAAATCGCAATACCTAACCAAGCTAGGAAACCTGACAATCCTGATAAATTTAATAACCAAGTATACACTTGACCTTCACCGAAAAATGAAGATAAACAAGCAAGTGAACCAACTGCAAGTGTTACATATAAAGCATTTGTAGGAACACCATTTTTATTGACTTTTGTTAAGAATTTAGGAGCTTTTCCTTCAATTGCTAGAGTATATAACATACGAGTAGATGCATAAGTTCCACTATTACCTGCAGATAAAACTGATGTTAAAATAACTGCATTCATTACAGAAGCCGCAAATGCAACACCTAATTTTTCAAATACTAAAGTAAATGGACTAACAGCCACGTCATTTTTCATTAGACCAGGATCTGTATAAGGAATTAATAAGCCAATTACGATAATAGCTAAAACATAAAATAAAAGGATGCGCCAGAAAATTTGACGGATAGCTTTTGGAACATTTTTCTCTGGATGTTCTGTCTCACCTGCTGCAACACCGATTAACTCTGTACCTTGGAATGAGAAACCTGCAACAATAAAGATTGATAAAACGCCTAAAAATCCATTATGAAACGGAGCATCTCCAACAGTAAAGTTTTTAAAGCCTGCATGATGTCCACTTATAATACCAAAAATCATTGCAATACCAACAACTAAAAAGACAACTACAGTTACAACTTTAATTAATGAAAACCAAAACTCTGATTCACCATAGCCTTTAACTGAAAGTAAATTTAAACCTAAAATAATCACTAAAAAGATTCCGCTCCATAAAACAGCTGGAGAATGTGGGAACCAATATTTCATCAGCATTGCTGAAGCTAATAATTCAAAAGCTAAAGTGATTGCCCAGTTATACCAATAATTCCAACCCATAGCAAAACCAAATGCAGGATCAACGTAGCGAGATCCATACGTACTAAATGAACCAGAAACTGGCAAATAAGTCGCCATTTCACCTAAACTAGTCATTAAGAAATAAACCATAATACCAATTAGTCCGTAAGCTAAAACAGCTCCACCAGGACCAGCTTGACTAATTGAAGTTCCACTAGCTAAAAACAAACCTGTCCCAATTGAACCACCAATTGAAATCATCGTTAAATGTCTTGCTTTAAGGCCCCTTTTTAAAGAACCATCGTGAGTATTCGATACTACTTTATCATTTTTAGGGTTTGTTAGTCCCATCTTATTGCCTCCTCTTCATTCTTGCAATCTTATCTTTACGCGAGAATATGGGACGGTATAAAAGTGTTGTATGATGTGTATTTTACTCAGTATTTTCGTCAATATGTAAAGAATGGAAAATCTGGTAAAATACAAAAAAACACGTGAAGCAATGTTCACGTGTTTAAGACTCATATATATGTGTCAAACAGCATCAACATCTCTTCAATAGCCCTCCACAAGAAAATCTTGTGACAGTCCTATGCTTATTCAGCAATAGGCCCAATAATAAATTTAAATGGTAAATTTATTACTTCGGCAGTTTCACCTTTTATTACTTTTCACAGGTACCATAAACCTCAAAGTAACGACTAATCAAAACTGCGCCTCTATCCATACGAGATAAAGATTATATTAAATTAATTTTTATAAACTCAATATACAATCTATTAATCTAGTTTGTCAATAAATATTTCGACAAAAATAGACTCAACCTAAGAAATCTATTTCTTGATTTTCGCTTCATGATACTCATGTCTTGTACCTAGCACTTATGTTTTTGTATAATAATTCTATGTACTTCAAAGGAGGAATTTTTCACATGACAATTTATAAAGCATTGACACTTGCGGGATCTGATAGTAGTGGTGGAGCTGGATTACAAGCTGATATTAAGACGTTTCAGGAACGTAATGTTTATGGCATGAGTGCAATTACTACTTTAGTAGCGATGGATCCTCATAATCATTGGCATCATCAAGTATTTCCAATTGATATAGATACGATTGCAGCACAATTAGAAACAATCGTTGTTGGCGTTGGAATTCAAGCAATGAAAACAGGTATGCTTGGTTCAACTGAAATAATTGAGTTAGCTGCAAAAACAATAAAAAAACATAATATTGATCGAGTTGTTGTCGATCCAGTTATGATTTGTAAAGGAAATGACGAGGCTCTTCACCCAGAGACAAATGATGCATTAAGAGAAATTTTAGTACCACTTTCAACAGTTGTAACACCAAATTTATTTGAGGCAGCTCAATTAGCTAAAATGCCACCAATCTGCACTGTTGAACAAATGGAAGAAGCAGCACGCAAAATCCATGAATTAGGGGCTAAATATGTTTTAGTTAAAGGTGGAAGCAAAATTCAGCATGAAAATGCAATAGATGTATTATTTGATGGTGAAAAAATCGAGCATCTAGAATCGGACAGAATCGAAACTACATATACTCACGGTGCGGGTTGCACTTATTCTGCAGCGATTTGTGCAGAGCTTGCTAAAGGAGCAGAACCGAAAGAAGCAATCTACACTGCAAAGAAATTCATTACTGAAGCAATTCGTCACTCATTCCCACTTAATCAATACGTTGGCCCAACAAACCACATGGCATACCGATTACATGGAGAAGGCTAATAACAATAATGGGGCTGTCTCATAAGTCAGGTTAACTGACTTATGAGGCGCCCTTTTTTATATTTTAAAAAAGGGAATGTACTGACGCCAGTAGAGGTTAACTTGAAGCTGATATGATTGACCTTTTTACAGATAGTAAGCAGATTTTATCAAGTTTTTTTTAATTTGGAACAGATTTACTAGTTTTTGTTTTGAAAGTATCTAATTTAGATGTCACAATACTGTAACTGGCATGGGTAATTTTTAATTTTATTTGCGATTCCTGGAATTTAATTGCAGTTTTGCATGTAGACTAAAAAA